>JAYUBA010000552.1:0-1851 GCA_043741075.1 Frigoriglobus sp. | reverse complement strand
CTCGCGCATCAGCCGCCGCACCCGCTTGGCGTTCACGTCGAACCCGCGCCGACGCAACTCGCCGCGGATCATCCGGCACCCGAAACGCGGGACCTCCGCCGCGATCGTCACCACCGCCGCACGCCCGCCGTCGTCGGCCTCGTCGACCGCCGCGTAGGAGAAGCTGCTCCGCTCCATCGGAAGCAGGTCGCACAGGAGCGCCGTGCCGAACTTGGCCCGATGCTTCCGAACCCGACGCCGTTTGGCGTCGAGCGTCCGTGAAGCATCGCCGAGAGTTTTTTTGCGGCGTCCAACTCCACGGCCTGCTGGCCGATCCGGCGCTCGAGGTCGTCGATGCGTTGCTGCAACGCATCGTCCGGCGTGGTGGACGAGACGATGCCATGGGCCTGCTTGAGCAGTTGCGGCTTCCACCGGCTGAGGACCGTGTCCGACAGACGATGCTGACGGCACAACGCCGCCAGGGTGCGATCGCCAAGGCGATCTTCGCCTTGAACTCCGGACGGAACTTCCGCGGCTTCGCCAGGGGGGTCTCCTGAAATCAGGTTGCCCCCACTCACCGCCGCGCCCAGTTTTGGGGCGCAGTACAGGCGCGGTCGAGGGCGAAGCGTTCGAGGGTGTCGAGGACGGTGCCGTAAGCCGCGGTCCGCCCGAGCCGACGCATCTCGGCGACGTAAGCGGCGACGCGTTCGAGTTCGAGGCGTTCCGAGTCGGTGTCGTAGTGGAAAGCGATCGTCGGCATCCTTGCCTCCGGGGTCGGGTCGGTCGATAGGAGAGCCTACCCGAAAGCCCGTGGCAAAATCCAGAGGTGTACGGGTCTGGCAAATCTTTCTGGCGTTCTCAAGTCGTTTGGGGAAGTCGGGTTGCCCAGTAGTTCTTCCACAGGTTGCTTTGGCGGAGCGACTCCAGCGCCATCAGGGCTTCGGCGTTGTCGGTGTCCCAACGCATGCCCGAGCCTTTGAGCCTCTGCGTCAGGGTCTTACAGCAGGCCTCGGTCGGGCCGCTGCCGATCTGCCAGCCTTTCTCGGCGAACTCGCGGTACCGGATCATCCCGCGCCGGTCGCTGACGTAGTTCAACAGTGCGATGGCGGCCACTCGCTTGGCCCCGCGCCACGGACACCGCCAGGTCGCCAGTTTGTCCCAAGCCGCGTCGTACCCATCGTGTTGGAACGCGTGCAGGACTTCGCCCGCCCAAGCCAATCCCGTTTCGTCCGCTTCGCCGTAGGCGATCCGCCGGGCTTTGTGCACGTTCTCCGCCAAGTGGTAGAAGTCCAGGAGCAACGCGTCCAACGGCAACTGCGACTCCGCCTGCGTGCGGATCCAAGGCGCCCCATCCACGATCCCCACCTTCTCCGCCGCCTTTGGCAAGTCGATCCGCGCCGCCAAACGCCGCATCCTCCGGCCCGCCTCCGCGTGGTTTCCTTTCGTCGCCAGCACCAGCCGACGCCCCTTCGACTCGTCGTAGTAGGTGGCGATCTTGAACTCCTTGTACCGCTGATCCGCCCCGGGTTTCGGACGCCGCAGCGGCCGGCACTTCCGACCCCGCCGACTCCGTTTCTCCTTGACTTTCAGGCGTCGCTTCGCCTTCTCGCCGGCGGTCACCACCGGGGCCATCACCCCGTCGCAGCCGAAGTAGACCCGCGTCGGACTCCCTTCGACCCCCGGTTCGACGCCGCACTCCGCCGCCGTCCACGCGATCGGCAGCGTCCCCTCGCGGAACTCCCGCAAGACCTGCCGACCCTCGTCTTCGATCAACTTCCGCAGGGTCTCGCCGCTCGCGTGCACCGACGCCGCGTGCGCCAAGTTCTCCGCCGCGCGGTCGAAGTTCGTCCCGCCCCCGTTCAGCCGGCAGGC
>JAYUBA010000551.1:0-1855 GCA_043741075.1 Frigoriglobus sp. | reverse complement strand
TACCGGGGGGGCGATTGGAAGGGCACACAGGAGGCAATGAGGAAGGTAGTAGCCCTCCAGGCCCGGCGCAACGCGTGCGACATGTTCATTGAAGCGATGGCGGTCTCCCGGCTCGGCAACCCGGCGATGGCGCGGAACAACTTCTGGACAGGGGTGTCTTTTCTGGCACGCGACAACCCCCGGGATCCGGAAGGCAGGCGTTTACGAGCCGAAGCGGCTGAACTGCTCGGCTTGCAGGCCCCGCCGCCGCGACCGCTGGCCCGCTAGAGAAATTCCCATCTTCCGGAAAAGTGCGGTCACATCTCCTCCGCGGTGGCGGGTAAACCGGTAGGCCCGTAAGTTCCCGGCCCGCCCGCGGGTCGGACTCACCCCACTGGGACGAACGATGTTGCCCACCCGCTGGCTCCGCGCCACCTTCACTTCTCACCCCCTCCGCCAGCGGACCCCCGTCCGCACGCTGTCGTTCGAGCGACTGGAGGACCGCGACAACCCGTCCGGCGGCCTGCTCGACCCGACGTTCGGGTCCGGCGGGGTCGTCAACCTGCCGAACTCGACCGACAACGGGGCGTCCGCCGTCGTGGTCCAGCCGGACGGCAAGGTCGTCGTGGCCGGGCAGACCGCCCGGGCCAACGCGCCCTCGACGGCCAGCATCACGGTGCAGCGGTTCAACCGGGACGGCTCGCTGGACACGTCGTTCAACCGCACCGGCAGCATGACCATCCAGGTCGATAAATCCGACTCGCCGACCGCCGTCGCCCTCCAGCCGGACGGCAAGATCGTCGTCGGCGGGGAGGCGACGAGCAACTCGGGGGGGGGCGAGTTCCTGGTAGCCCGGGTGAGCGGGAACGGCACCCTGGACGCGACGTTCGGCAGCAAGGGGGTGTGGACGTACGCCTCGACGGGCGCCGTGAAGAAGGTGGCCGTGCTCACCGACCCGGCCCACCCCGGCACCGTCACCGGGATCGTCGCCGCGGCGCAGGGGGCCGCCAACGGCACGTCGTGCTTCGAGGCGATCAAGCTGACCCCGGCCGGCGTGCCGGATGGGGCGTTCGGGTCCGGCGGGTTCGCGGTCCTCGCTGGGGTCGGGAACGGCCTCGAGGGCGCGTCCGTGTCGTCGGCCGGTGAGATCTACCTCGTCGGCACGAAGGTCGTGGCGCGGGCGGACGGGGGCGGGTCCGTGGCGACCGGCTGCTTGGCGGCCCTCACCCCGGGCGGCCGGCTGGACGCGGCGTTCGGCGGCGGCGCGGGGTACGTCCTGGCCGATCCCACCGGGGTGCAAGGCTCCCACTACTACGGCGTCGCGGTCCAGACGCTCACCGTCAACGGCCAGCAGTCGAGCCGGATCGTCGTCAGCGGCGCGTCCCGGCCCCTGCCCACCGCCAGCACGTGGGCGGTGGTCAGCAGCTACACCCCCGCCGGGGCCCTCGACACCACGTTCGGCTCGGGCGGGACGTTCACGATCGGCGGCGTGGCCGGTGGCTTCAACCCGATCCTGGGGGCACTGGCGCTGGAGGCCGACGGGTCCATCGTCGTCGGCGGCTACGAGCGCTACACCGCGGCCGACGGGTCGCAGCACGACGAGATGCTGGTCGGCCACCTGACCGCGGACGGGGCGGCGGACGCCGCGTTCGGCCCGGACGGGACCGGGTTCACCGTGCTGCGGGACGGACAGGACAGCCGCGTCTGGGGGCTGGCAATCGACCCGTCCGACGGCGGCGTCGTGACCGGCGGCTACAGCGTCAGTTCCCAGGTCGCGCGGCGAGCCGTGGTCGCTCGCTTCACCAGCCCGCTCTGACCCGACCATTGCCATCATTGTTGTTCCGCCGCCCCACCGGGGCGGCGGGTTTTCGCCCAC
>JAYUBA010000550.1:0-6302 GCA_043741075.1 Frigoriglobus sp. | reverse complement strand
TCGCACCCGCGACGCGCACGCGGCCGAACCTCTCGCTGCAGCGAACGCGCCAAGATCGCTTACGGGGACGGACCATCGGTGGTCCGCGCGTCGCTGAGCTCCGCCGTTCGGCGAGGAAGCCCAAAGCGGGCGGAGGGAAGCGATGTCCCGTTTCGTTGTCGGCCAAGTGGCCGTTGCTCTGATCCTCGCGTCGGCGACCGAGGTGTCCTCCGCCCCGGTGCCGAAGCCGAACCCGGAGCAGGTGCGCAAAAAGTTGGACGCCGCGTGGGCCGACTTGCTCAGCGCGGACGAGCAGACCGCGGGGCGGGCGCTCCTCCGGTTCGCGTCTCATCGGGACGATGCGGTCGAATACCTGACGGGTAAACTGCGGCCCCTCAAGCTGACCGGGAAGCAGGCAGCCCAACTCCTCGCAGACTTGGGGGGCGAGGACGAGAAGGCGGCAAAGGCTGCGTTCGAGGAGCTCAGCTACTTCGACCCGCGGCTGGCCCTCGGCGATCAGGAACTCCGCGACGCTCTGTTCGACCCGGTCGCGCGACGTGACCGACCAGGCGCCCGAAAGCTCGGTGCGGTCCTTCTCGACCTACCGATGGACAGCCTCTCGGACGAGAAGTGGCACTGGTACTCCCCGGACAACAAGGTGTACCGGTTCAACTGTGGGGAGGCGGTCTACAACCGCGATGTAGCGATCACAGTCGAGCTGATCGGGACATCCGGCCGCAAGGCGAGTTGGGTCCGTGCCACACGGGCCGTGGTGGTTCTGGAGTTCGTCGGAACCCCGAAGGCGCGGGCGATCCTCGAAGAGATGACCACCGGGCACCCGGACGCGGCGCCGACCAAAGCGGCAAAGCTCGCGGTGGATCGCTTGCGGAAGTGACCCGCGTCGCCCGGACGCCGAACCCGGCGCTGCAGCAGACGGCGGGGCATGATAGGTTTCTGGGACTTCCAGCTCACCGGTGCCCCGCCGCGGCTGAGCTTGATCGTTCGGCAGCGGAGGGCGCGGATGCGGGTTCGGACGCGGACGCCGAGCCGGCGGTACCGGGCTGGCGGCTGCCGATCGACTGGCTCATGGCGTGAGCGACCTCGTGTCGGTGGGCCGCCCCGGGCGCTTCATCACTCAGGTATCTCGCGCTCTTCTTGCCGGGTTGCCGCTCGCTCTTACCCGTGGCGGTCGAGTTCGGCGAAGAGTTCGGCGACCGGCACCGCGAAGCCCAACAGCACCACACCGCCGTCGAGCGTGTCGGTCGCCGCCAGGTCGGTGTACGCGGTTTCGGACGTGTAGACGCGCACCGTGCGCGCCCGCGGGTCGATCTCCCACACCAACCGCACCCCGGCGCGGAAGTATTCACCCCGCTTGCGGACCATCTCGCCCCGCGTGTTGCCCACGCGGAAGCAGTTTACCACCAACTCTGGTACGACTGCGGCGACGGGAACCGTTGGGATGCGCCGACCGGGGAGACGGGACCACGGGGTATAGGCGAGGTCGGGAACGCGAACTGTACCGGGCAGGATTTCGACCGGCGCGAGTGCGTTCGTCAGGATGCCCAGGTTCGGCTCGCGAACGTGCGGCATCAACCGGCTCAACAAGTACGAGACGAACACCGACACGAAGAAGTCTGACGGCCGCCGGATCAACGTCCCTTCCACCAACTCGCACGCGGACTTCCCGGCTGACACGAGATCGACGACGGTCGCCGTTCCCGGCGCGGGCGGCGTTTGCAAGCGATCCAGAGAGATACCGCCGAGGCGGTCGAGTAAGGCCGGGATGTTCATAACCGAACTCTAACCGCGCCGGAAACCGAAAACAAGAACGCCCGCGGAGGTCACCCCGCGGGCGGTCGCGCGTCACCGGCGGCGCGTCACGCGCTCTTCTTGCCGGGCTTCTTCTCGCCCAACTTGCGCTCCCCGCGGACCACCTCCGCCGTGATGATGTGCTTCCCCTTGTGCTCCATCTCCGGCAGGTCGTACATCACGTCCAGCATCACGTCCTCGACGATCGCCCGCAGGCCGCGGGCACCGGTGTCGCGGGCCTTCGCCAGCCGCGCGATCTCCTTCAGCGCCGGCAGCTCGAACTCGACCTCCGCGCCCTCCATCTCGAACAGCTTCTGGTACTGCCGCACCAGCGCGTTCCGCGGCTCGGTCAGGATGCGGAGCATCGCCTCCTCGTCGAGCGGGTCCAGCGGGGCCAGCACCGGCAGCCGGCCCACGAACTCCGGGATCATCCCGAACTCGATCAGGTCGTCCGCCGTCACCTGGCGCAAGAGATCGCCCAGCGACCGCTCCTTCTGCTCCTTCTCCACCGCCCCGAAGCCGATGCTCTTGCGGCCCAGCCGCCGCGCGATGATGTCTTCGAGGCCGACGAACGTGCCCCCGCAGATGAACAGGATGTTCGACGTATCGACCTGGATGTACTGCTGCTCCGGGTGCTTGCGCCCGCCCTGCGGCGGCACGTTGCTCACGGTGCCCTCCAGCATCTTCAGGAGCGCCTGCTGCACGCCCTCGCCGGACACGTCGCGGGTGATCGAGACGTTCTGGCTGGTCTTCGCGATCTTGTCGATCTCGTCGATGTAGATGATGCCGCGCTGCGCCGCCTCGATGTCGAAGTCGGCCGCGTGCAGCAACTTCAGGAGCAGGTTCTCCACGTCCTCGCCGACGTAGCCGGCTTCGGTGAGCGTGGTGGCGTCGCCGATGGCGAAGGGCACGTCGAGGATCTTGGCGAGCGTGCGGGCCAGGAGCGTCTTGCCGCTACCGGTCGGGCCGACGAACAGGATGTTGCTCTTCTCGATCTCCACCTCGTGCCGACTGGTGGCGTCGAGGCTGAGGCGCTTGTAGTGATTGTGGACGGCGACCGAGAGCACCTTCTTGGCGCGCCCCTGGCCGATCACGTAAGCGTCGAGCTTCTCCTTGATGGAGCGCGGGGCCGGCGTGTTCGAGGTCGCGGTCTTCGGCCCGCCGCGGCGCTTCTTCTCCTGGTCGATGATCGACTGGCAGAGTTCGATGCACTCGCCGCAGATGTACACGTCGCCCGGCCCCTCGACGAGGGGGCCGACATCGCGGTGGCTGCGGCGGCAGAACGAGCAGTACGCGTTGCGATTGCGACCGGCGGTGCTGGGCGGTTTGCGTCCGCCAGTGTCGCCGGTGGTGCGGTCCGAAGGCATTGGGCTCCCCGATCTGATGATGTCGGATGGAAGGGTCGTCGGTTTTCGGAGCGGCTGCACAGTGGCACGGCCGACTTCAGCCTAATCATACCCGCGGGGACGAGTCGAGTCGTGGGGGAACGGGAGAACACGCGCAATCGCGCCGGTTTGCCGGTAGGGGATGCCGGTTCTGCCCGCGGCACCGGCTAAGCGGTTGCTGGCGGCGGGGGCGCTTCGGGCGGCTCGCCCGGCGGCGACGGAGGGTCCGTGACGGGCCGTTCGCCGGACTGCGCGGGCGGGGCAATTGGAGCGGGCGCGTCCGCCGTCGGTGCCGGCTTCTTCACCTTCTCGGCCACGCGGCGGCGCAACTCCGCGTACTCCGCCTCGGTGATCTCGCCGCTCTCGTACATGGCGCGGAAGCCGGTCAGCGCGCCGGCCCCGTCCGCGGCGGACGCGCCGGCCGCGGCCCGCTTGCGCCACTTATCGACCGCGTAGATGACGGCGGCCCCGGCGAGCAGCGCGACGGCCAAGCCGACGACGCCCCAGATCACTTCCGGGCGCTGGAGCGGGTCTTCGCGGGTGTCCGCGAGCAGGAGCAGCGACCACATCGGATCGTCTCTCACCGGTCAGGGCAATCAACTACCGCACAGCTTACCCCGTTAGCCGAGACGACACAACCGGGAACGCGAGTTCCGGTCCAGGGGTCCAGGGTCTCACGACCCTGGCTACCGACAATCGCCCTTCCAGGGCTAAGAATGCCGAGTCTCTTGAAGCCCCGGATGGGGCGGCTGTCGGTAGCCAGGGTCGTGAGACCCTGGACCCACGAGCGGCGCGCAACCGCGCGAAGGAATCGGTGGCGCCTGTTCCTCGGCGCGAAACTTGGGCGCGGGGTCCGGAACTTCCCGCCGGACGGCGGGTTGTGGGGTAAGTTTGCGGTATGCGGCGGTCGGGCGGGAGGCTGCCTTGACGGCCCCCCACAACCGGCTATAATTCGCCAAGCATCAACGGATTGATGCACCGACCTTTATGGCTCCGAGGAGCCACGGCACCGATCGAGGCCAACCCACCCCCACAACGGCGACTCTGCCGGCCGCGCCCTCTCTGTAGGGTGCCAAACCGCCGGTACGCCTGCTCCACCCAGCACGGGGATAACGGAACGCCCGACAACCGCCAAGGCCGACCGACCGCGGAACCCGAAACCAGAGAAATTCCAAATCGCAAATCCCAAACTCCGAACAGCGCAACTGCTTGTTTGAGATTTGTGGTTTGAGATTTGAGATTTTCTCCTCCGCAGGTGCCAACGTGCCGTCCGATCCGGTGGAGCAAACCAAACAGGTGAAGGCCGCCAGCGACATCGTCGCCGTGGTCGGTTCGTACCTCGCCATCAGCCCCGCGGGCAAGGTCTTCAAGGCCCTCTGCCCGTTCCACACCGATTCCCGCCCGTCCCTCGACCTCGACCCGGCACGCCAGCGGTACAAGTGCTGGTCGTGCGGTGCCCACGGCGATGTGTTCGCGTTCGTGCAACACATGGAGAAGGTCGGGTTCAAGGAGGCGCGGGCCATACTCGCGAACAAGGTCGGAATCAAGCTCGACGAGCAGGCGTCGCCGCAGGATCACCACCGCGCCCGGTTGCTCGACGTGATGCGGTGGGCGCAGGGCAAGTACGCGTACCAGTTACTAGAAGGCGACACGGGGGAAGCGGCCCGCAAGTACCTCGGCGAGCGGAAGCTCTCCGGCAAGACGGTCCGCGACTTCGGCCTCGGGTTCGCGCCCATCGCCGGCGACTGGCTCGCGCGCCTCGCCGCGTCCGAGCGCATCCCGGACGAAACGCTGGTGGAAGTCGGGCTGACCGCCGTGCGCGACGGCAACCGCGGCCACTACGACCGCTTCCGCGACCGCGTGATGTTCCCGATCAAGGACGTGCGCGGGCAGGTGGTCGGGTTCGGCGGGCGGATCATGCCGAACTCGCCGTATGCCAGTCGCGCCCCGAAATACTACAACTCCGCCGAAACGCCCCTGTTTTCCAAAAGCGAATTGCTCTACGGTCTGGACCTCGCGCGGCACGGCGGGGCCGCGGCCGGCTACCTCGCGGTGGTCGAGGGCTACACCGACGTGATGATGGCCCACCAGTGCGGCGTGCCGCAGGTGGTCGCCACGATGGGCACCGCGCTCAACGCGAAGCACGTCGCCCAACTCCGCCGGTACGTGCCGAAAGTCGTGCTGGTGTATGATGCAGATGCGGGCGGCTACACCGGCGTCGATCGCGCGCTGGAGATATTCGTTTCGCAGGACGTGGAACTCGCGGTCGCGACGCTGCCCGACGGGCTGGACCCGTGCGACCTGCTCGTCCGCCCCGACGGCGTCGAAACGTTCAAAAAGGTGCTGACATCGGCGGTGGACGCGTTAGATTTTAAACTGAACAGGTTACTGGAGCGGAACACCGCACCGTCCATCGACGCGTCGCGCCGCATTCTCGACGACGTGCTGGGGATCATGGCGTCCGCGCCGCCGCTGCCCAACCAGACGGCCCAGGTGAAGCAGGAACTGATCGTCACGCGCCTGGCGCACCGACTCGGGCTGAAGCAAGAGACGGTGTGGGCGCGGTTCGGCGAACTGCGGAAGGCCCACGACCAGAAGGAACGCGACCAGCGGGCGAAGGACCGCGACAGCCGGCCCGCGGCGGTCGTCCGCTCGGACGCGATCCTGCCCACGACGGAGCGCACCCGCGGCGGTCAGAAGGCCGGTCCGGAGGCCGCGGCCGAAAAGCAACTCGTCGAGTTGCTGCTGGCCGATCCGGGGCTGGTGCCGGTCGCGTCCGCCAAGCTGTCGCCCGAAGAGATTTCGCACAGCGGGCTGCGGCGGATTCTCGCGGAACTGTATGCGATCCACGCGGCCGGCGCGGTTCCCGACTTGGAAGCGCTCCGGGCGCGGCTCGACGACCGACCCGACCTGTTCGACGCGGCGGCGCACCGGCTCCACCCGGTCGGCCAGCAGATGCAGGACCGCGAGGAGTGGCTTCAGCGGCTCCTGAGGCGGTTCGGCGAGTTGAAGGCCCAGGTGGCGACGCGGGCCGTGAAAGCGGAACTCGCCGCCGCCACCGACGACCAGGCGATGGACCTGCTCCGCAAGCTCCAGCAGACGCAGCCGAAGCGCTCGGCCGGATAAGAG
>JAYUBA010000549.1:0-6314 GCA_043741075.1 Frigoriglobus sp. | reverse complement strand
GTCACCCCATCAGTTGAGCTTCACCCCTCACCCGTCGGCGAAGCGCCGCCACCCTCTCCCGCAAGGGGAGAGGGCAAAGACACAGGCTTCCCCTCCGCCATCGCGACGAACAGCGGTTCCAGTTCAGCTACCGCGGCAGCGTTGCTCGCCTCCCACGACGCGATCGAGTCCGGCGTCAGCGCCGCCAGCCCGGCGAGCACGTCGGCGCCCTTCAGAAGCGTGTCGGTGTCCGACGGCGTCAGCCGAATCTTACCGTCCTGCGCGGCGACGAACGCGTCCTCCATCACGTGCGCGAGGCGCACCGCGGTGTCGATGTTGATGATGCGGGCCGCGCCCTTGATCGAGTGCGCCGCGCGCATCAGCGCTTCGAGCTGCGTCGGGTCGGCCGCGTTCGCCTCCGCGGCAATCAGCCCGGCCGCGAGCGTGTCGGCGTGCGCCTTCACCTCCTCGCGGAACAGCTCGAACATGGACGCGTCGATGCCCGTCATCGCAGCCGCTCCCGGAGGGACTGGAACAGCCGCGCGTCGTCCAGCAGACCGACCGCCCGCCCCGCGTGCGGGAACACGCCGCGGGTCATCTTCCCCTGCGACCGGGCCAGCGTCGGGGCCGCGGACGACAGGTCCGGCAGCAGCACGCGGTGAACCTGATCCACCTCGTCGGCCGCGAACACCCAGCAGTCGGCCTCGCGGCGGATCACGACCAGCCGGCGCAGGTCCGGGTCGGAGTCGGTCGCGGTCGCGGTGCCGAGCAGCAGGTCGAGCCGGACGCACAGGTGCAGTTCGCCGCGGATGTTCGCCATGCCGGCGAGCAGCCCGCCGCGGTGCGGGATGCGGTGCTGCGCCCGCGGCCGGGTCACCTCCACCAGCACCGCCACCGGCAGCGCGAGCCACTCGTCGCCGAGGCGGAACACGAGGACGCTGGACTCGTCGCCCTCGCGGGTGTCGTCGCGGGCGGCGAGCCGGGTGGTCCACTCGTCCAGGTAGCCGGCCGGCGACGGGGCGTCGAGGAACCGCCGGCCGGCCGCCGCGAACACCGGGCAGTTGTTGCAGTGCGTGACCTTCACCAGCTCCGGGCACGACCGGTCGCCGCGGACCCCGATGCGGTTCCAGCACTGCCCGGACGGGTCGATCACGCTCAGGGGCAGGGGTTTCATGCGCCCTCCTTGGGGGCCAGGCGCGCGAGCCGGCGGCGCAGGGCGGCGGCGCGGGCCGTGTCCCCGCGGCGCTCGCACAGGCCCATCATGTGCGCCATCGCTTCGGCGTGGTCGGGCACCAAGTACAGCGCCTTGCGGAGCGCCTCGAACGCGTCGTTCGTGCGCCCGGCGGCGAGGTACACGACGCCGAGGAGGGACAGCGCGTCGGCGTCGGCGGGGCGGGTGCGGAGCAGTCGCTCGCACGCCGCGCGGGCCTCGTCCAACCGGCCGGCGTCGGCCAGCCGGCGGGCCGCGTCCAGCGTGCCGGGCGCGGCGGCGCCTTCCGGTGCGGTCGGGGCCACAGGCGTGGCGGCTTCCGGCGCGTCGGCGAGCGGGGCAAGCACTTTGTGGAGCGCGCTGCCCACCCCGACGCGGCGGTAGATGCCGGACTCGGTCGGCCCGTCGGGCACGAACCGGCCGGGCGGCAACCGGTCGGCTTCACCGGGCGTCACGCACATCCGGCCGTCGAGCGCGAGCAGTCGGTCGAAGTTCGCCATCGCCCGCACCCGCCCGTCGGCCGTCAGGTAGATGAACAGGTTGCGGCACACGATGAGGTCGTAGGCGCGCTCGCCGGTGAGGAACAGCGGGTCGGTCAGGTTGCCGGTGCGGAATCGGACCGCGGCGCGCAGGTGCGGGAGCAGTTCCCACCGGTCCTCCACCCGCCGGAAGTACGGCGGGCGGATGTCGGTGCCGGCCTCGCGGAACGCGAACGCCCCGTACCCCGCCGCCTTCGCCCGCGCCAGCGCCCGCTCGGACAGATCGACCGCGTCGATGGTGAAGTCGTCCGGCGCGAGGAACCGCTCGTGCAGCGCGACCGCCAGCGAGTACGGCTCCTCGCCGGTGCTGCACGGGACGCTCAGGATGCGGACCGCGTTGCCGGGGGTGCGGCCGGCGACGAACGCGGCCAACCGGTCGAACAGCGACCGGCCGCCGCGGAAGAACCACGTCTCGGAGACGGCGAGGTCGGCGGCCAGCGCGTCCCGCTCCGCCGGCTCGGTCATCAGCCGGCTCGCGTACACGGCCGGGTCCGTCAGCCCGCGGGCGTGCATCCGCACCTCGACGGCGCGGCCGAGTGCGTCCGGGCCGAGGGCCGACGGGTCCAGCCCCAGGCGCTCGCGGACGACGGTGTCGATGGCTCCTGCGGTCACGGCGCGAACCCCGCTTCGATCAGCCCGCCGGACCCGGCCGCGACCTGCGCGAGCATCCAGTCGGGGTCGAGGAGCCGCAAAATCCCTTCCCCGTCGGCGAGCGCGGGGCCGAGGCTCGGCCGCCCCGCCGGACCGGGGATCGGCTGCGCGATGCCCGGCCGGATCTCGCGGATCTCGCACACCTGCGTGGCGAGCAGCCCGACGAGCGCTTCGGGCACGTCCAGCGGGTACGGGAACAGGATGATGCGGCTGCTCAGGTGCGGCGGGCACTCGCCGACGCCCGCGAGCGCGTGCAGATCGACGACCGGCACGACGCGCCCGCGGTACACGAACACGCCCGCGATCCACGGCGGCACCCCGTGGACGACCGTGAGCCGCACGCGCGGCACCACCTCGCGGACGCGGCACACGTCCACCGCGACCTTGTCCGCACCGACCTGGAAGACGAGACCTAACATGGCATTTGGTCATGAGTCATTAGTTGTCGCCCGCTTCCAGCGCCTTCTGGACGGCCAGCCAACTGCTGAAGTCCGGTGCTTCCTGCGCGACCTCGTGCGTCTCGTGGTTCCAACTCCATACGGCCGGAGAACTGCTGCCCAGATCAAGGAAATACGGATCACCGCATGGGCTGTTACCGATGGCGAAAGAATCCTGTCGCCATTCGCCCCCGAACTCTTCGCGGAGGAAACGGTTGAACGCGATGACCGCCGACGCAGTATTCTGTAGGGCGATCTGTGAGTTCGCATCGGCCGGGTCGAGTGGGTACGTCAGCATCGCAGCGCGGTACGGACCGGGTAATACGACATCCAGCGCCGTCTCGATGCTGGCTAACGCGCTCGTCGTCATCGCGGCCCGCCTTCGCCTGAAATCATGCGTGTTTGGGACTGATCGAATCCAATCGAGCAACCGTCACGTCTTAAACTGTGCAATCTCCTGGTTCAGCCCCTCGACCGAACTGCGCAGGTGCGTGGTCGCGCGCTCGAACTCCTGGATCGACTGCGCCGACCGGCGCGTGGCCTCCGCGATCTGCGCCATCGCGTCGTTGATCTGCTGCGCCCCGGCCGTCTGGTTCCGCATCCCCTCGTTCACCAACTGGAACCGGCCGCTCAGGCTCTGCACCTCGTTGATGATCTCCCACGTCATCTGATTGATCTTCGTCACCTGGCCGACGCCGGACCGCACCTCGTCGGCGAACTTGTCCATCTGCATCACGCCCGCGCTCACCGCGTCCTGCATCTGCCGCACCATCGTCTCGATGTCCAGCGTCGCGACCGCCGTCTGATCGGCCAACCGGCGGATTTCGCGGGCCACCACCAGGAACCCGCGGCCGTACTCGCCGGCCTTCTCCGCCTCAATGGCCGCGTTGATCGAAAGCAGGTTGGTCTGGTCGGCGACCTTGGTGATGGTCGTCACCACCGCGTTGATGCTGTCCGCCTTCTCGCGGATCATACCCAGTTTGGTGGACACGCTCGCGGTCGATTCCACCAACTGCTTCATCTCGGTCGCCATCTTGGTGGTGTTGTCGCGCCCGCGGGTGGCGAGGTCGGCCGCGTGGGTGGCCGTCTGGCTCACCTCGTTCATCGTGCCGGCCAGGTCCTTGCTCGTCGCGGACACCTCGCGGACGCTCGCGGCCACCTGCGTGGTGGAGGCGCTCAGGTTGTTGACCGTCTGCTCCTGGTTGCGGGCGGTGGCGGCGATCTGCGACGCGATCGAGAGCAGTTGCAGGCTCGACTCGCGGGCCTTGCCGACGATGCCTTGAATCTTGCCGATCACGGCGTTGATGCCCTCGGCGAGCTGGCCCATCTCGTCCTTGCCGTCCACCGCGAGGCGCGCGGTCAGGTCGCCGGCCCCGCTCGCCATCTGGCGCACCCGGTCGTTCAGCTCGTGGGCCGACTTCACCACGCTGCGGACGATCGCCCACCCGGTCAGGCCGATCGCCAGCAGGACGAGCACGCTCAGCGCGATGGTGGCGTTCGACCATGCGCGGATGCTGCCGGTCACATCGGCCTCGGCGGCCTTCGTCGCGGCCTCGACGGCCTGCGCCGCCTCGCGCATCGCCTTGACGTGGTCGCGGTACGCCGGGGTGATCTTGTCGCGGAGGACGGCGCCGGCCTCCTTCCGCGTCTTCTCGTCGCGGACTTTGGGGAAGAACTCGTCGTTCGCCAGGCGGAACACCTCCACCGCCGGCTGATGGGCGGTCACCTCCAGCGCCTTCCGTGCGATCGGGTCGATGTTCTTGCCGAGCCATTCCCTCCGCTGCTTGTCGTACTCGGCCTCGTACTCGCGGTAGAGGGTCGTGGCCCGCCGCCGCTCGTCGTCGGTGGTGGCCGAGTCCACCTCGTGGAGCATCAGGTACACGCGGCCGATGAGCAGCGGCGGCGGGGTCATCTGGTCGGACAGGTTCTTCCGCTCGATCACCTCCTGGTACGCGGTCCCGCCCACGCGGTAGCGCTCCAGCAGGAAGCCGGCGAGCAGCACCCCGACCACCACGGTCAGCGTGTAGCCGATGAGGAGGCCGTACAGCTTCGTGCGCAGCGACACGTCGCGGAGGCTAATCATGGGAGCGTGCCACAGGATGGAGCGGGGGGCCGGCACAGGCGATACTACCCGCCCCGGCCCGGCGGTCCAGCGGGTTCACCCAAACGCTGGAACTTACCCACTGTGCGCGGATCGCGCCGCCGGTATAAGCGCTCAGAACCGCACGTCCATCATCGAGAAGTCGTCGGCGAGCACGTCTTTCCCGCCGAGCGCGCGGATGAAGTCGAGGTGCCGGGCGATCAGGTCGCCGTCGGTGTTAAGTTCGGCCTCGACCCGCGCCAGGAAGTCCGCGAACGACCACATCGCGCCGTCCGCCCGCTCGATTTCCATGATGCCGTCGCTGTAGACGAGCAGCCGCGCGCCTTCGGCGACCGCGACCGTGCGGGTGTCGAACGGCATGTCCGGCATCATGCCGACGGCCGGCGCGTCGGCCTCGAGGGAGTGGATCGTGCCGCCGGACAGCAGCAGCGACGGCGGGTGCCCGGCGTTGCAGTACGCGAGGGTGCGGGTCGCGGGTTTGTACACCCCGTACCAGATGGTGAAGTACTTGCCGTCCTGGCGGTCCATCTGGAACATCTCGTTCAGCCGGGTGACGACCGCGCCGGGGTCGCGCGGGTCCGCGCCGGGGATCGAGTTGGCGGACAGCACGTTCCCCGCCGACACCGCCAGCAGCGCCGACCCGACGCCGTGCCCGCTCACGTCCAGCAGGTAGACGGCGAAGTGCTTCTTGTCGATCCAGTGGTAGCCGAACATGTCGCCGGCGAGTTGCGTGGACGGCACGAACTGCCAGCCGATCCGGATCGGGCCGGCGGTGAGCGGGGCGGGCAACAGCGACTGCACGTAGCGGGCGGCGCGGGCGAGTTCGGCGGCCATCTCCCGCTGCGTCTCGGCCAGTTCGCGGTACGCCTCGTTGCGCTCCAGAAGGGCCACGTACCCGCGCGAGTGGTACTTCACGCGGGCCACCACTTCCAGCTTGTCGGGCAGCTTCACCATGTAGTCGTTGGCCCCGAGCGCGAACGCCCGCGCCTTCACCGTCGGCTCCTCCTTGCTGGAGAGGACGACGAGCGGCGTCTCCCGCGTGGCCGGGTTGGCGCGGAAGTATTTGACCAACTGAAGCCCGTCGATGTCGGGCATCACGAGGTCTTGGAGGATGACGGTGGGCTTGAACTCGTTGGCGGTGTCGATGGCGGCGGCGGGATCGGCACAGAACCGGAACTCGACGCCCGGCTCGTCGGCCAACATGCGGCGCACCGTCTCCCCGACCATCGGTTGGTCGTCCACGAGCAGCACTCGGATGGCGCGTCCGTCGGTCATCTCGCTATTTCACACTGCTAAGATGAGAAACGGAAGTAGGTTGTTCCGATTGTGTCGCGTGATGGAGTGAAGCTGTGTCGGTTGTAAGGGTTGCTGTGGAAGAACCTCTCCCCCCGGCCCCC
>JAYUBA010000548.1:0-6315 GCA_043741075.1 Frigoriglobus sp. | reverse complement strand
CGCGGCGCTTTCGTCTTCGTCTAAGTGGCGGAGAGCGACCAGTCCTTGCGCTGGCGGCTCGACGGGATCTTCAGCATCTTGCGGTACTTGGTCACCGTGCGGCGGGCGACCGGGTAACCCGCGTCGTTCAGCCGCGTGACCAGTTCCTCGTCCGACAGCGGGCTGGACTTGTCCTCGTCGGAAACGAGTTCGAGGAGCTTCTGCTTCATCACCTCGTAGGCCACGTCCTCGTTGGTCTGGTCGTTCTTCTTGCCGCCCCCGAAGAACCGCTTGAGCGGGAACACGCCGCGGGGCGTCTGCACCCACTTGTCGTCCACCGCCCGGCTCACGGTCGTCACATGGACCTTCACCTGGTCGGCGATCTGCTGCATCTTCAGCGGGTGGATGTGCTCCGGCCCGAAGTCGAGGAACGCCCGCTGGTGGTCGATGATCGCCTTCGTCACCTTGAGCAGCGTGTTGCGCCGCTGCTCCACGGCCTTCACCAGCCAGTCGGCCGACTGGAGCTTCTTGCGGAGGTCTTCTTTGACCTTCTCGTCCAAATCCTGCCGCTTGCACAGCTCGACGGTGCGCTTGCTGACGCGGATGCGCGGCACCCACTCGTCGGTGAGGCGGACCGTGTAATCGTCGTCGTCCGCGCGCTCCACCACCACGTCGGGCATGACGTAGTGCGTGCCGGAGTCGGTGAACTTCAGCCCCGGCTTGGGGTCGAGGTGGTGGATCGCGGCGATCGCGTCCTGGATGGCGGGGATGTCCAGCCGCGTCGCCTTCTGGATCACCGGGATGCGGTTGTACGCCACGTCCTCCAGGTGGTCGCGGATGAGGACGCGCAGGGCGTCGCCGAGGGGCGCGTCCGGGGCCACCTGAAGGAGCAGGCACTCCTTGAGGTCGCGGGAGCCGACGCCGGCCGGTTCCAGTTTCTGCACCACGTGGACGAGCGTGTCTTCCACCTGCTCGGCGGTCACCAGTTCGTCGTACACCGCGGCGATCTCGTCGAGCGTGACGGTGCGGAAGGTGTCCCGGTCGTCGTCCTCGCTCGCCTTCTCGCGGGCGCCCAGGTAGCCGGTGCGGTCCACGTAGCTACAGATGTGCCGGGCGAGGCGCCGCTCGGCCCCGTCCAGTTCCATCTCGCCGAGTTGGTCGGCGAGGTAGTCCTGGAGCGACGGCGGCCGGTCGGGCATGTTCGCCATCGCCTCCAGCTTGCGGTCGCCCTCCTCTTCCATCGACGCCCGGCTGCCGCGGTGCTCCTCGTTGAAGTGGTCGTCCCAGTCGCGGTTCAACTCCTCCAGGCGGCTGAACTCCAGGTCGCCGGTTTCGTCGTGCTTGAGGGGCGCGTCCGGGTTGAACTCCGGCACGACCTCTTCGGCCTCTTCGGCGTGCTTCTCCTTCAGTTCCAGGAACGGGTTCTCCTGGAGCGCCTCCTCGATCTTCGCCTGGAGGTCGATGATCGACAGTTGGAGAATTTCCATGGACTGGATCATTCGCGGGGCGAGGACCGTTTTCAGGTCCATCCGCTGAACGAAGTCCATACCCAGTCGCATACCGCTCATTGGCTCCATCTCCCAAGTGGGCACGTCGGGCGCGACGCGAACCCCGTGAACTTCTGCTCGTCCCAGATACCCGGCGGCGCGGCCGCGCGTGCGGCCCGTCGGGTTCCTTACGCACCGGGGTTGCTCAACCCCGCGCACCGGGCGGCTCAAAACGTGCGCCGCCCGTCGAGTGCGTCGGCCAACATCTGGGCGTTGGCGAGTTCCAGAGAGCTACCGCTGGGCAATCCGCGTGCCAACCGCGTGATCGCGACCCCGGTCGGCACCAGTACAGTGGACGCGAACAGCGCGGTGCCGTCGCCTTCGAGGGTCGGGCTGGTCGCGAGGATGACTTCGCGCACCCCGCCGCGGCGCACGCGTTCCGCCAGCGCGGTGAACGTCAGGCGGTCCGGCCCCATCCCGTCGAGCGGGGCGAGTCGGCCGCCGAGCACATGGTACAGCCCGCGGAAGTTGCCCGCCCGCTCGAACGAGTTCACGTCCCGCGGCGTCTCGACCACGCAGATCAGCCCCGCGTCGCGGCGCGGGTCGCGGCACACCGGGCAGAGTTCGGCGTCGGAGTGGTTGAAGCACTCGCGACACGGGCGCACCTTCTCGGCCACGGCCGTCAGCGCGTCGGCGAGAAGCGCGGCGTTGCTGCGGTCGCCCGCGAGCAGGAAGTGGGCGATCCGCTCCGCGCTCTTCGGGCCGATGCCGGGGAGCTTGGTCAACTCCTCCAGCAGCCCCGCGATCACTCCCGCCGGTTCAGACACGTCCGCCGCCTCCTGTCATTCTTCATTGTGGTGCAGGCGTCCCGCCTGCCTTCAAGTAGAGAGCAGGCGAGACGCCTGCACCACAAGAAATCAGCAGCAACTTTCGCATCAGAACGGGATCGCGTCGCTCTTGGCGATCACATGCGGGCGCGCCCCCTCGTTCGGCTCTTCCGCCGCGATGAGGCACTCGCGCGCCACGACCGAGAACACGTCACTCCGGTCGAACACCGCGACCACCTGCTTCGCGGGGGTCGCGTCGTCGGCGCTCGCCGGGGGCGCGGCGATGAACTCGTACAAGCAGTCGGAATTCTGCCGCAACTCCTCGGCCCGGATCGTGTAGCGGTGACCGGAGCGCATAGTGATTATGAACGCGAGCACGAGCGAACCTCCTGAAAGGGGTCGATTGACTCAGCCGCCCATACCGGGGAATCCGCCGCCGAGCATACCCGACGGAAGCCCGATGTTGGCGGCCATCTTGGCGCTCTCCTCGGCGAGTTGCGCCCGCACCTTCGTGAGCGCCTGGTTGACCGCCGCCGCGACGAGGTCTTCGAGCATCTCGCGGTCGTTGAGCGCCATCGCCTCTTCCGAGATGCGGACGCCCAGCACCTCCATGCGGCCGTTCACCTTGACCGTGACGTACCCGGCACCGCTGCTGGCCTCGGCGGTGATCTGACCGACCGACGCCTGGAACTTTTGCATCTCCTCCTGAATCTTGCCCTGGTTCTTCAGGAGGCCCATCATCGCGCCGAGTTCTTTGAACACGTCTTTACCCCTCGTCGGTGTCGGTGTCCGCGTCGGTGTCCTCATCCTTAGCCGCTTTCGGGGCCGGGGGCGGCGCGGCGGTCGGGTTGAAGTCGTCGTCCACGTGCCAAATCTGCGCCCCGAGCGCCTCGCTCGCCTTCTTGAACAGCGGCAGCGCGGCGAGCGACCGCTTCTTGTCCACCGGGGCGGGCGGGGGCGGCACCGACGCGCTTCCGTTCCGCTCCGGCGCGACCGCGGTGCGGTCCCATTCGACGCGGACCGTGATCGCCTGCCCGGTCACGCGCCGCAGGATGTCCTGTATCCGCTGGGTGCCATTTTCGTTCGCGCAGGCATCATATGCGTGACTATAGCCGGAAGTGAAGCGGATAGCTAATGAATTTGGCCCGAAAATTGCATGTGAACTGGATAAGTTAAGGTGTTTTGCAAGAATCGGTGCCTTCTCCTCAACTTGCTGAAGGAACCGGGACCAAACGTCTTGAAGTGTTGATTCCGACAGCGGAACAGTTGACAAGTCTTCCTTGGTAGAACCGCTTCCGCTCGGATTAGCCGCCGTCAGCTCGTTTTTTTTTTGCGGCTTCAGTTGAAGCAGGAGCAATTGCACGCGGCGCGGCACCCGTGCCCACATTCGCGGCAACGACCACCGGCGCACCACCGGGTTGCGCGAGCGCCTGAAGTAACTGCCCGACCGAAAGTATCTCGCCGAGCCGGCACAGTCGGACGACTGCCATCTCCAACAGCACCTGCGTGTGCGTACTGCCGCGCATCCGGGTTTTGGTCGCCGTCAGGGCTTCCAGTCCCCCGAGTATCGCGTCGAGTGAAATCGCGTGCGCGTGCTTCTTCACCGCTTCGAACTGGTTCGGCGTAACGGGCAGTTCGCGCACGTCCGGCCCGCCGCAACTGACCAGCATCAGCGCCCGCCAGTATTCGACGAGTTGTTCGACCAGTTCGCCGACCTGCAACCCGCGCTCGACCCACGTCGCGATGAGGTCGAGCGCCGCCTTCGCGTCGCCCGCGAGGATGGCGGTGGCGAGGTCGATCACGCGATCGTCGCCGGCGGTGCCGAGGACCGCGCCGACGTGCTCCGCGGTCAGCTTGCCGGGCGACGACGCGAGCAGTTGGTCGAGCAGCGATTGCGAGTCGCGCATCGACCCGGCCGCGCGGCGGGCGACGAGCCGAAGCGCGTCGTCGTCGGCCTGGTGCCCTTCGCGCTGAACGATGCTCCGCAACTGGTCGAAGATTTTGCCCGGCCCGACGTGGGCGAAGTCGAACCGCTGGCACCGCGACAGGATCGTGATCGGGATCTTCTGCACTTCCGTGGTCGCGAGGATGAACTTGACGTGTTCCGGCGGCTCCTCCAGCGTCTTCAAGAGCGCGTTGAACGCCGACGTGGAGAGCATGTGGACTTCGTCGATGATGTAGATCTTGAACCGGCCGCGGGTGGGGCGGAACCCGGCGCCCTGGCGCAGGTCGCGAATCTCCTCCACCTTGTTGTTGCTCGCGCCGTCGATCTCCATCACGTCCATGTCGTCGCCGCTCATGACGGCCCGGCAACTGTCGCACGCGTCGCACGGGGTGGGAGTCGGCCGGTCGCCCTTCATGCAGTTGAGCGCTTTGGCGAGGATGCGGGCGCCGCTGGTCTTCCCCACGCCGCGCGCCCCCGTGAACAGGTACGCGTGCGCGACGCGCCCGGTCTTCAGCGCGTTGACGAGCGCGTCGGCGACGTGTTCCTGCCCGATCAGTTCCGCGAACTGCTGGGGCCGGTACCGCCGGGCGACGACGGTGTACGCCGGAGCCTCCGCGGCCGGCGGGATCGAGTCGGGGGTGGGGTTCGACTTCGCCATCGTGACTTCCTGACGGAGGGCGGCCTTCCTCTGAATCTACCCTGAACCGCGGCGGCGAACAATCGCGGTGCCGGGTCGGGGTTGCCGTCGGGCGCGTTTTCCGCTTCACTTGTCTACACGCGAACTCCCGCGCAGGAGCAACTGGATGCCCCCGACCGCGGCCGTCGTCCCTACCGAATCGCCCGCGGGCGTGCCGGGACCGAAACTCACGTACCTGCCCCCGCCAAGCCCGCCGGCGAAGGCGGGCAAGCGGCAGTGGGCGCCGCGCGTGTGGGAGGGCACGGACTGCTTCACGTGGCTGCGGATGCTCGCGGCCAACAACTTCGCCGTGCCGCCGTCGCGCTGGTACATCGCGGCCATCGTGTCGGTCAACTCGGTGCTGAACGTGGCGCTCAGGTGGGCCCTGCACGGGTGGCACGGCGACCGCGTCCGCGACACCGTCCTCGACAAGCCCCCGGTGTTCGTGATCGGGCACTGGCGCACCGGCACCACCCTGCTCCACGAGTTGCTGATCCGCGACGAGCGGTTCGGCTTCCCGGACATGCAGGACTGCTTCAACCCGCACCACGCGCTACTCACCAACCGGTTCTTCAAGCGGTACGCCCGGTGGATGCTGCCGGAAAAGCGGCCGATGGACAACATGCTGTTCGGCTGGGAGCGCCCGCAGGAAGACGAGTTCGCGCTGGCGCTGCTCGGCCTGCCGTCCACGTACACGGACTTCGCGTTCCCCGGCCGCGCGCCGATGCACCCCGGCGCGCTGGACCTGTCCGGCCTCACGCCCGCGGAGCTGACCAAGTGGAAGCGGCTGTTCGTCCGCTTCATCAAGGAAGTCACGGTGCGGACGGGCAAGCAACTGGTGCTGAAGTCGCCGCCGCACACGGCCCGCATCCCGACGCTGTTGGAACTGTTCCCGGACGCCCGGTTCGTCCACATCGTCCGCGACCCGCGCGTGGTGTTCCCGTCCACGATCAACCTGTGGAAGTCGATGGCGCGGAACCACGGGCTACAGAAGCCCGCGTGGCCGGGCCTTGAGGAGAAGGTGCTGCGCGAGTTCCGCGTGATCTACGACCGGTTGGAGGAGGCGCGCCCGCTGCTGAAGCCGGGGCGGTTCCACGAAGTGCGGTACGAGGAGTTGGTGCAGAACCCGGTGTCGGAGTTGAAGAAGGTGTACGACGGGTTGGAACTCGGCGGGTTCGACGCCGCCCGGCCGCGGGTCGAGGAGTACCTGCGCCAGAACGCCGGGTACGAGACGAATAAGTACGACCTGACTCCCGCCCAGCGGGCCGCGATCGAAGACCGCTGGGGCGACGTGATCCGCCGCTACGGTTATGGGTGAGGCCGGCCCTTGGTGTCTCGAATCGCTCACTTGAGTTGTGTCACCGCCCCTCACCCGCGGCGAAGCGCCGCGACCTCTCCCCG
>JAYUBA010000547.1:0-6316 GCA_043741075.1 Frigoriglobus sp. | reverse complement strand
ACCCAGTCACCAGAACTAAACGGCCCTGGGGTATGGCCCTCTCCCCTTGCGGGAGAGGGTGGCGGCGCTTCGCCGACGGGTGAGGGGTGGCGACTCTGATGGGCTGACGTTTTACCCCTCACCCGGCTCGAGGACTCGCCACCCTCTCCCGCAAGGGGAGAGGGCAAGACATAGTCACCTTTCAACGCGATTCCGTATCACAAGTCGTCACTTCTTCTGCGGCGGGCGCAAGTCGCGGTACAACCCCGGCTCCTGTGGGTTGTCGGTCACGAACCACGGCACCCCGTTGTGCAGGTACATCTTCCGCTGCTCGTCGTGGTTCAGCGGGCGCGCCCCCACCCGCCCGAACACCCCGATCTGGTGCCCGTTCTCGTCCACCGCGCGGTCCCGGTCCAGGCCGCGGGCCACGTTCAGAATCTTCCCCCCGTGCGGCCGGTACGTCGCCACCAGCCGCGGCGTCGGGCGCGGCGCGAACCCCTCGTACCCCGGCGTCTCCGGCGACATCAGTTGCACCACCCGCAGCCCGTTCTTCCCGTCCGCCACGTAGGCGAACAGGCTGTTGTAGGTGATCGCCACCTTCACGTCGTGCGCGTCGTTGATGTGCCCGCCGGCGCTGTACACCTGGTCCACCTTCGGCTCCTCCGCGTTGGTGATGTCCAGGATCACCAGCCCGCGCGACCCGGCCGCCACATAGGCATACGTGCGGGCCAGGTAGATGCTCTTCGCCTCCGGGATGCGGATCACCGACTTCGGCACCGGCTTCGACAGGTCGGTCACGTCCAGCACCTTCACCCCCTCCTCGTCGCACACGTAGGCGTACCGGAACTGCACCGACACCGACCGCGGCTGCTTCAGGTGCTTCTCCCCGATGATCGACATCACCTTCGGCTTCAGCGGGTCGTTGATGTCGATCACCACCAGGCCGGCGGCGCACGACACGTACGCGTAGTGCCCGGCGATGGTGACGTGCTTCGCGTCGTACAGGAGGCCGTCCGGGTTGAAGCACAGTTCCTTCTTGAGGAAGTTGTTCACCGGGTTGCCGTCGATGGTGGTCGCGGCACCGGTGAGGATCAGCCCCTCGTACTTGTCGGTGATGTACAGGTAGCCGAACAGCGGGTGGATCGGCTGCTCCTTGTTGGCGGGCATCATCTTCCGCGTCGGGTCCACGGCCACGGTGGTCGGCGCGGCGATCCAGGTCGCGTACCGCGTGTCCAGGTAGAACTTCTGGCCGACCGGCGACACCGGGGCGGTGGTGATCCGCTCGGCGAACGCCTTGTCGTCGATGAACGCGATGTCGAAGACGCGCACCCCGCCCTCGCCGCACGCCGCGTACAGGTACTCGCCGCGGTTCTGCACCATCAGCACCTCGGACTTCTTCAGCGGCTTGCCGACCCCGACCGAGATGTCGCGGCCGGGGTGCTCGTGGGACTGCTTCAACAGCCCGCCGGTGGCGGCGTGCTTCTTGTAGTTGTCCGGGTACGCCCACCGGTGCAGGTCGCTGCCGTACACCGCCTGCGGCTCGGTCGTCTCGGTGACCACCACGCCGAACAGCCCCTCCTCGCCGGCCGCGACCCACGCGTACTTGCCGACGAAGTTCATGAACCCGGTGCCGTGCATGAGCAGTTGGCCCATCCACGCGTTGTTGTCGTTGTTCTTCGACAGGTGGCAGTCGGTACACTGCTTGGTCTCGCGGACCCCGCGGCCCCGGACCGTGTGCGGCACGTTCGTGCTGAACGCGACGCCCCCGTACCCCTCGGCCGAGATGGTCTGCTGCTGCACGTAGATGGACTCGCGGTTCCCGTTGTACGAGCCGACGTGGATGGCGCAACTGGACCGGGCCGGGTTGATCTTGTTGCCGGTCACGTCGCCGTCCTTGGCGAGCATGTACGTGTCGTCGCGGAGCGTCTGGAAGTTGTACGCGGTGTAGTTCCGCTGCACGTCGCCCTCGCCGTGCAGCACCGGCGCCTTGATGTTGGCCCGCTGCGGCAGGTGGCACCCGAAGCACGACGGGTTCCACGCCGAGTGGCACGCGATGCAGCTCATGTTGTCGTTGGTGTGCCCGCACTTCTCCTTCGGGTCGGTCGGCAGGTCGCCCCACACCATCTTCCCGTCCTTATCGAACCGGACGGTCTTCGCCAGGGCCGACTTGGCGTTGTACCGCGGGTGCTTGTCGTCGATGGTGTCCTTGGTCTGCACCATCTCCCACTGCAACCCCTTCTCGACGCACGAGTTCTGGAAGTACCGGCGGGTGCCGTTGGGGCCTTCGCGGATCTCGAACCGCGGGGTGCCGAACGGGGTCTTCAGGGCGAACAGGTTGCGCCCCTGGCCGTCGGCCGCGGACGTGTAGCTGGCCGGGCCGGAGGTCTTCAGCGTGGAGTACTTCGACGCGGTGCCGTGGCAGTCGATGCACGAGATTTCGGTCGCCGCCCGCACCTCCTGGTGCAGCCGGTTGTTGCCGTGCATGTCCTGCGAGAAGTGGCAGTCCACGCAGTGCATGCCCTTCTCCATGTGGATGTCCATGAGGTGAACGGGCATGTTGTTGCGGCACGAGTCGTTGAGTTTGCTCTCGGCCTTGCGCGCGGCGTCCGGGCCGGCGGCCGGGTCGGTGAACCGCGCGTCCTGGTGGAAGCCCTTGGCCTTGTTCGGCCAGTCCACGGCCGCGGCCAACTTCTCCGCGGTGGGCGGGCCGACGAACCCGCCGTCGTGGTCGATCAGGTTCCCCTTGCGGTCCTTCTTGAACACGGCGCGGAACGCCCACCCGTGGCTGTGGAAGTCCGCGAAGTGGACCTTCGACAGGCTCGGGTTGAGCTGGGTCAGCTCCTTCACGAACTCCGGGTCCGACAGGTGGCCGCGGGCCGCCGACTCGTTCGGGTTCCGCAGCATCGACTTGATGAGTTCCTCGGCCGTCGGGTTCTTCTGCTTGGCCGGGTACATGAACTTGGCGTCCGACTCCTCGTCGTACCACATGTACCCGATGTAGCTGTTCATCACGTTGGTGCCGGGGTGGACGTGGCACACCATGCACTGACTGGTCGGGATCGAGTTGGTGAACTTGTGCTCGATCGGGTGCCCGCTCTCGTTCTGCGGGATCATCGGGTCCGGGTTCGCGCTGAACCCGCGGTTCCCGTACTTGGCGTACGGCCCGGAGTGGATCGTGGACCGGTCGTTGGCGTACACCACATGGCACGCGCTGCACCCGCTGCTGCGGTAGTCGCCGGGGTTGTCGTTGGTGCCCATGAAGTTGAGCGTCGGGTCGAACAGGCGGGTCTTGCCGGCGCTGACGAGCACCGGGTCGGTGCGGTTGTTGGTGCCCAGCCCGCGGACGCTGAGCCGGGTGCGCGGGCGCCCCGGCTCCTCGGTGCGCTCCGGGATGCCGATCTCCGGCAGGAACCGGCCGCCCGGCTCGAAGATGCGGAGCACGTTACCCGGCTGGCTCATCTCGAACCGCGGGAGCGGGTCGAGTTGGGCGACGACGCCCTTCTTCTCGATCTCCTCCGGCGTGGGCGGCGGGTACGTCTTGAGGCGCAGCGCGGCCCCGTTCATGCCGTAGGCCTCGCCGAGGACCGCGCGCTTCACCGGGAGCGTGCCGTTGTTGTACGCGGCGGCGCCCCACAACATGCACCCGGTCGCCATGATCTGCTTGCGGTTCGTCTGCACCTCTTTGGGGTGGCACCCGGACGTACCGCAACTGATGTGCGCGATGCGGAAGTCGCCGGGGTTGACGAACCGGACGAACGCGGGCGACTCGGTGTTGAGGAGCGTGTAGCTGCGCACCGGGTTGGCGGACGTGAGCCAGAACTGCGGGTTCTTGGGCAGCACGTGGGCCTTGTTCTTGTCCCCGCACGAGGCGTCGCCGCCGTGGCAGTCGGTGCAGCCGATGCGGAGGGTGTCCTTGCCGTGCGGGTCGCCGACGCCCTTGTGGCAGCCCATGCACCCGACCGACTTGGCGTACGCCTCGGCGGGCGACTGCTTCATCAGTTCGAGGTTGGCGAGTTCGGGCGGCATGGGGAACGGGTCGGCCGGGTCGGTGGACCAGTCCGGGTTCTTGAGGTCGCGGACCCCGCCGGCGGGGACGACCAGTGCCGGCGCGGCGCCGGGCCGGGCCGGCTGCTGCGCGTACGCGGCGACCCCGCCGAGTACGGCGAGGCACGCGAGGGGCAGGAACATGGCGCACACGCGTGCGACGGACCCGCGGCGGCGCGGGCGGGCGGGCGGGACCGGTGTCGTTGACGTGTCGGCCGCGTCCATGCGGCACCTCCCCCGAATAGACCGCGGAACGCGCAGAGAACCCGCGGCTATACCGCGACCCGCGGGGGCGTCAAGGGAAGTTCGGACGGTTTGGCAGGGCCGTCTTGCAGGGCTGGTCCGTGTTTCACATCGCGCCCGTCGCACCCCGTCGCTGACGCTCCGGGTTCGCCTCGGAACGCGGACTCCGGCGAACCCGGAGCGTCAGCGACGGGGTACCTCAACCGCCCAGAGTGAATCGCGGACCGGCCCTGGCGTCCCCGCGACCGCCGCGGCGGCGGATCGTGCGCCGGCGCTCCTTGGCCCCGCCGGCGATCCAGTCGCGGATCAGCAGCCGTTCCTTCTCGCTGGGTCCGGGCTTGCCGTCCGGCGGCATTGCCTCCGAAGCACCGGGGAGCATCGAAGTGTAGAGCTTGCTGTTCATCGGATCGCCGGCTTTCAGGATGTCGCCATTGGCACCGCCCTTCAGAATCGCGGCGACCGTGCGCAAATCGACACCGCCCTTGGGCTTCCCGGCGAGGCCGTGGCAGTTTCCACAGTAGGTGCGGAAGAGGGGAACGACCTCCTTGAACGCGACGGCTTTCGCGGGCGGTTTCGGTGGGTCCGTCTTCGGTGGCTCCGTCTTCGCGGGCGGCTTCGGCGGGTCCGGTTTCGGCGGGTCCGGTTTCGGCGGATCGGGCTTAACTGGCTCCGGCTTCGGTTCTGGGTCTTTCGGTTTGCTCTCTGGTTCTTTCTGCTTGGGTGCGGGCGTCTGGATGGACTTTTCCGCCGCTTCCTTCGGCTTCGCGTCTGCGGTCTCCACCGGTTTGGGCTTCGCCGCGCCGGCCCACACGCCGAAGCTGAATCCGACCAGCGCCAGCCCCGCGTAGATCGAGCCGAACAGCCAGTGCCCGTTCGACGACAGTTGGCCGTGTCGGATCGGGGTCCGGTCCGCGTCCGAATCGAATTCGTGGTTGTGATCGGACATGGTGCGCCGGGTGGGGACGTAGGGGGAGGGTGGGGTGAAACCGAACGTTCGCGCGCCGCTCGCCGGTCGAATGCCGTTCGGTCGCGGTGTTCCCGTGCCACCCGATCATAGCTCAGTCCCCGTTGCCGGGCCACCCTTAATCCGTCCCCTCGCCGCTCGCGCGCGCGTTTGAAAGGCATCGCGAACGACTGACGGAGATGTCCGCGCCGCGAGCGCACAGCCGGGCGGAGGCGTCCGTGCGATTCAGGTGGCACCTTGAATGAGCTTCGCGAGGTGGATGTGGTGCGGGCCGAGCTTGCCGCCGTAGTTGCCGGCGGTGATCCGCTTCACGCCGGGGCAGCGGCTCGCGGCCAGCATCCCTTCCCACGTCGCGCGCTCGACCGTTGCGAGGTCCAAGCCGTCGAAGACGAGTTCGTACACCGCGTTCACGCCGTCGGGCAGGGCGGACGCGACCGCCCCGCGGAGCGTCGGGCAGTACGCGTCGTTCGTACTCGCCTTCAGCCCCTTGTACTTGCTCCCCACCTTACTGCCCGAGCGCACGACGCCGCCGGGGAACGGCAGAATCACACCGGGCAGTTGCCGGATCGCGGCAACGGCCGCTTCCGCCGCGGCGAGCGTCTGCGCCTGCGTTTCGCCGAGGATGAGGACGTTCCCGCCGCCGATGCCCTTCACCGTACCGAACGCGTCTTCGCACAGGAACTCGCCGTCCATCGTCGGCATGCGCCAGTAGCGCTTGCCGTCGAGCAGTTTGCTGATCTGCCAGCCGTCGCCGAAGTAGCGGAGCATCCCGCCGACGCGAATCGTTTTGCCCGGATCGCCCGCCAAGCCGTTGAAGCACGCGGTCGTGGCGCACGTCAGCACGCAGTTCGCGACACGATTCACGACAGCCTTCTGCAGCGCGTCGCGGCTGAAGCCGAAGAAGAGGAGCGACACGCCGGGGCGGCCGTCCGGCGTTTCGTCGGCGGACAACTCACGCTCGATGCCGGCTTCGGCGTCGCAGCCGATGACGCTCGCCGCGTACCCGGTGGCGGCCTGCCCGGCGGTGCGCGCCCAGCCGGTGGTTTCCGCGGTGACCAGCACGCGGGCGGCGGTCATCGGGAACGC
>JAYUBA010000546.1:0-1863 GCA_043741075.1 Frigoriglobus sp. | reverse complement strand
TGCGCGATGCGCGTCGCCACCTCCGGGTCGCCGAACTCCTTGAGCGTCATCTCGTTCAGCTTGGCGAGGTCGTCGAGCGACGCGCGGCGGCTGTCCTTGCTCACGCCGTCGGGGTTCGAGATGTAGAGCACCGGGTCGCCCTGGCCGCGGAACTTCACGCCCTGGAACTTGGTCGGCAGGAACCCGCTGCCCCAGTAGAAGTCGTAGAAGATCTGGCCGCAGCTCGCCTCCTTGTCGCGCGAGGTCATCACCACGAAGCCGGGTAGTTCTTCGGTCTCGCTGCCGAGGCCGTAGGTGAGCCAGCTTCCCATGCTGGGGCGGCCCGGCATCTCGGAACCGGTGAGGAAGAAGCAGATGGCCGGCGCGTGATTCACCTGCGTGGTGAACATCGACTTCACGAAGCACAGGTCGTCCGCGACGGCCGCGGTGCGCGGGAGGAAGTCGCTGACCCACGCGCCGCTCTGCCCGTGTTGCGCGAACGTGGTGATCTCCGGGAGGCACGGGCGTACCGTCTGCCCGCCGGTCATGGTGCTGAACCGCGCGCCCTTCACCACGCTGTCGGGAATCTGCTTCCCCTTCTGCCTGGTGAGTTCCGGCTTGTAGTCGAAGAGATCGACGTGCGTCGGCGCGCCGTTCTGGAACAGGTAGATGACGCGCTTGGCCTTCGCCGCGAAGTGCGGTAGCCTCGGCAGCCCGCCGACGCGCTTGTGATCGGCGGCGTGCGAGTCGCGCGCGAGTAGCGACGCGAGCGCGGCGGTGCCGATGCCGGTCGCGGTGCGCCCGAAGAAGTGCCGGCGGGTGAGGGTCGCGCGGTGCTGGGTGATTGGGTGCATGGATGGCTCTCTTGTCGATTGTTTCTTCCGCCGCTTGCGGCTTCGCGGGGGCGCGCCCTCACTTGTTCAGCGCCTCGTCCAAGTTCAGCATCATCAGGCACACCGCCGCCAGCGCAGCATGTTCCACCACATCAAGCTTCTCGTTGCGGGGCGAATCGCCGACCTTGAGCAGCTTCAGCGCCGCGGACTTGTCCCCCGCGAACAGCTTCCGCTGCTTCTCCAGCGCGCCGGCCAGCACCTTCGCTTCACCTTCGGTCGGCTTGCGGGCGACCACGCGGCGGAACGCGAACGTCAGCCGCTCCGAGTCGGCGGTGCCGCCCTTCTCCAGCGCGAGTTGCGCCAGCGCGCGGGCCGACTCGACGTAGGTGGTTTCGTTCAGGGTGACGAGCGCGTGCAGCGGCGTGTTGGTGGTCGTGGTCTTCACGCTGCACGTCTGCCGGTTCGCCGTGTCGAAGAACATCGTCGGGCCGATGATGCGCCGCCAGAACACGTACAGGCTGCGGCGGTACAGCGCGTCGCCCTTGTCCTGCACGTACCGCTTGTTGCCGAAGGTCGCTTCCTCCCAGATGCCGGGCGGCTGGTACGTCCGCACCGGCGGGCCGCCGTAGGTGGGCGTGAGCAGCCCGCCGGCGGCGAGCGCCTGGTCGCGGATCATCCACGACGGCAGCCGGTAGCGCGGGCCGCGCGCGAGCAACCGGTTGTCGGGGTCGCGCTCCAGCAGCGCGGGCGTCACCTTCGCCGACTGGCGGTAGGTGGCCGATGTCACGATGAGGCGGATGAGGCGCTTGGTGTCCCACTTCTCCTGAAACTCGCACGCCAACCAATCCAGCAACTCCGGGTGGCTGGGGCGCTCGCCCTGCACGCCGAAGTCGTCGCCCGTCTTCACGAGGCCGGTGCCGAAGAACGTCTGCCACAAACGATTCACCGCCACGCGCGCCGTGAGTGGGTTGTCTTTCGAGGCGATCCACTTCGCCAGCGCAAGACGATTCTCCTGCGCGCCCACAAGCCCAGGGACGGCCGTCCCTGGGCT
>JAYUBA010000545.1:0-1863 GCA_043741075.1 Frigoriglobus sp. | reverse complement strand
TGCAGGCGGGACGCCCGCACCACAAGCAGCAACCGGACCATATCGGGTTTCGACCAACCGGGGGCACCGCGTAAAGTGCGAGGCGGTGCTCGTAACGGGGTGGAGCAAGGCGCCCGCCCGGTTGCGCGGGCTGGGCAAGGGTGGGAGCAATTCGGGGGCCGCGCCGCCGGCACGACCGTCACGGTCAGAATGTGGCGCTGCCCTTGAACGGGATGCGGATCCGCTGCGGGTTCGGACCCTTCACCTCCAGAACCACGACGCCCTTGATCTGGCCGAACACCTGATTCGGCCCCACCGCGATCTTCAGCCGGTAGTGCCCCTGCCCGCCGCGGTCCGGCTGTTTTTCCAGGATGAAGTCGAAACCCGACGGCTTGCACTCGTCCTTCACGACCGTCAGTTCCACCCCGGTCTTCTCGGTGGTCAGGGCGACGTCTTCGGTGTGCGCCATCGAACCGCGGAACGTCTTCAGTTCGACCTCGGTGCGGTCGCTGTCCAGCCACACGGCCCCGCGGACCATCGCCTTCACGAGCAGTTGCTGGGTGACCGTGCCGACGGTCAGCGACACGGTCCGCTCCATCAGCCCGAGGTCCATCCGCGTCTCGCCGACCTTGGGCCGCACGGTGACGGTGACCCGGTAGGCGGCCCGGACCTTGCTGGGGCGCTTCTGGTCGAAGAAGAGCTGCTCGGTCACACCAGCCAGGTCGGCCTCCGGGATTCGCACCACCTTCGTCACCTCCACGAACTTGACCGGGTCGGTGACGCCGGAGGGCGCCTGCACCAGACTGCTCGGCTCGGCCAGGTCGCCGAACTCGGACCCCGGGCCGCGGGTGTTGGAGTACACGAGGAACTCGTACGGTCGGTCGCCGTCGAGCGGGTCGAGCGTGCCGATGTCGATGACCGACCGCGACAGCTCGCACGGCTTGGCGACATCGAACATGAGGACGAACCGGTGCCCGCCGGTCTGCGGGGTGCCCTGGACCTGCGTGGCGAAGTCCGCGGTCAGCGGCAGTTTCGGGTTATCGCTCACCGTGAACGTCAGTTCGAGGATGCCCCACTGGGGTGCCCACCTGTCCGGGGGCGCGGGCGCGGCGGGAACCTGGAACGTCGCGTTCTGGTCGTCTTTGAACTGGGTCTGGGTCCACGAAAGTTGGGTGAGGTTCGCGGCCGGTTGGACGAGGCCGATGCCGTACCCGTTGAACGCGCCGAGCGGCAGCACCGACAGCGCGGCGTGCTGGAACAGGTTCCGCGTCGTCTCCGGCGGGATCGCGGCCAGCCGGGCACCGGAGCAGGCGGAGCAACTCACGCCCTTGAGTTGCATGACGACCGGGTTCGGGTTGCGGTTCTCGAACCAGAACTGCGTGGCCCGGAGTTTCTCCTTGTCCGACTCGTAGAACCCCTGGAAGATGCGGTCCGGGAGGCTGAACGGGAAGGCCTGGGCGGAGTCGGGCGGGGCGACCGCCGACGGGGCCAGGAGCGGCAAGTGGCGGTAGCCCGGCGCGGCGAGCAGCGGCGGATCCCACCGGCGCGCGCTGGTGAAGAACCGCAGCGGCGGCTCGCCGGAGGGGGGGCCGCCGGGGGGGGTGCCGTCCTTCGGTTGCGGGTCGTCCGTCGTCGGCGTGTACTGCGCGAGGTAGGTGATACCGAACACCACCCCGACGAGCGCGGCCAGCGGCACCGCCACCTTCAGCGCGGACTTCGTCCCGCCGGGGGCGGGGGGCGGTGTGGCTCCCAGACTCATTGCCGCGGCTCCAGGGGCACTTCGGGGCGTCGGTGGATTCTACGCTCCGGCGCGGAGGAAAGTTCGTCCGTCCAGAACCAGAGAACCAGGGTCTCACGACCCTGGCTACCGACAGCCGCCCTTCC
>JAYUBA010000544.1:0-6331 GCA_043741075.1 Frigoriglobus sp. | reverse complement strand
GTGGCTGTGGTTTCAGACCGACCGGGGCTCGGACACGCTGGCCGTGGGCGACGGGAGCGAGGTCACGCTGATGCCGGCCCGGACCCTCACCCTGGAGTGCCCGCGGGGGGTCACCGGAAGCGAAACCATCGCCAGCGACGGGCCGACGCGACTGCCCGAGGCCCGGCGGGAAGTTGCCCCGGAAGATGGGGCTCACATTGGTCCGGCACGACCAGCAGTACGAACTGGCCCTGCACGCGGAGACGCTGGCCGTGGGCTCGTGCAAGATGCCGGACCTGCCCGAGGACGTGACTGCTGCACGGGCTAAACTAGAGGAGCGGGCCACGCAGGTACGGGAACTGGTCGAGACGCTGGATCTGTTGTACGCCCGGTTCCTGACCGTGCGGCTGTCGGCCGACTGGACTGGGGAACTGGAGCGCGTCCGGCGGTGGCTGACTCACACCGAGCAACGAGCGGCTTGATCGGGGGTCACGTGCGACGCACTTCGAGCCTGCTGCTCGCGGTCGAGCAGCAGGCTGCACCTGAACCATCCACTCACTTCGGACCCGCTGACCCGTGAGCAGGTCGGACCGTGTGCGCCCTGCTCATGAGCGACGCGATTCGCCGGGGCGTTACGCGGGAAGGAGTTCTCGATGAGCCGACAACAATCGGGCCAAGGTATTACCGCCAGGAAGGCCGCGATTGCCACGGACCAGAGCGTAGCCCACACCCGCCCAACTCTCGCCAACAACGCCGTGGATCGAACCGGATCTCTTCGTCGGCCATACCCCGGTGCGTTTGTAATGAGCTTCCGCCCACCGGACGATCTGCTCGCGACTCAGGGGAGGGGGAGCCAACGGGTTCCGCACCCCGCGATTAGCTGCTAACAGACGCGCCAGAGACGAACCACGCGGCAGACCCCGACGACCCGTGCGCAGTGCCGTACTCACCGCGCTCCACGTTTCCCCCGGACTTTCGGGGATGGTGCCCGAACGGTCCAGGGGCCATTTCCCGGTGCGCTGATGGTGCGCATCGGCCCAGGCCAGAATGCGCTTCGGGCGGAGCTTCGGAAGAGCTTGGTGGTTGCGTCTCCCCCGGTGCGTCGCCAACATACGAGCCAGCGACGAACCGCCCGGAAGACCACGGCCCCCGTTCTGTAGCGCCGCGTTAACGGCACACCACGTCTCCGAAGGGGCCTCGGCAATCGAACCCGATTCCGTCGCGGGCCATCGACCCGTTCGCCCGTGATGGGCATCGGCCCACACCAAGATCTGTTGTCGATTCAGGCGGGTCGGTCCCAGTTTACCAGAGGCCGTAGCCCACGCCCGGATGCGCTCGGGACTCGGTGAACGAGGCGTTGCCGGCAGGCCCGATCGACGACACGCGCTCAGGAACCGGCTCAAGGACGAGCCGCCGGGAAGCCCGCGCCGCCCCTTACGGAGCGCATTGTCCACGGCCTGCCACGTTTCCGCGGGTGCCTCAACGATGGGACCGGACTTGTCTTTGGGCCATTGCCCCGTGCGCTCCCGATGAGCATCGGCCCACGAGCGAATGATTTTCAGGCTGAAGTTCGGAAGGGCCTGACTGTTCCGCACGCCGCGATGATCCGTCAAGAAGCGAGCCAGCGACGATCCTCCCGGCAGACCACGACTCCCGACCGTCAAGCTCTTGTTGATCGCACGCCACGTCTCTCCGGGGGCGGCGACGACGGGACCGGATGCGACCCCCGGCCACTCCCCGGTGCGGCTGTGGTGGGCGTCCGCCCAGGCCAAGAGGCGTTCGGGATAAAGAGGAGATAGCGCTTGGAGGTTCCTGACACCGCGCTGAGCCGCCAACAAGCGGGCCAGAGAAGAGTCTCCCGGCAGTCCGCGAGTACCGGCTCTCAAAGCCGAATCGACCCCCTTCCAACTTTCGTCCGGCACGCCGGAGACCGGGCCGGACGTTCGTGTGGGCCATTGCCCCGTTTGCCGATTATGCGCGTCCGCCCAAGTCAGAATTTGCGTCCCCGTCAAAGCGGGCAGGTGCGCGTCGTGCCGGACACCGCGGTGACTCACCAGGAGTTGGAGCAGAGAACCGCCCCCGCTCAGACCACGCTGGCCACTCACCAACGAGCGATTGACGCTCGACCACATCTCGCCCGGCGCGTCGACGATCGGACCCGGTTCCTGGAGCGGCCACCGCCCGGTTCGTTTGAAGTGGGCGTCCATCCAGGAAAGGATGTCGGGGATCTTTAACGGCGGCAGATCGCCGAGATTGCGCGTGCCGATGTGAGCCGCCAACAAGCGGGCCAGAGAAGACCCTCCCGGCAACCCGCGACCGCCACGGGACAGGGCCGACTCGATCCCGCGCCACGTTTCACCCGTTGCATCCGTCACGCGCCCGGAAGTGGTGATGGGCCATGTTCCCGTGCGTTTGTGATGAGCGCCGGCCCAGTTCAGTATCTGTGGGATGGACAAGACCGGTCGCTTGCGAAACGGTGATGGTGCCGATGTCTCCTGGCTCACCTGTCGATGGTGGCTGTGAGTCTTTGAGGGGGGCATGAGAAACGCCTCGGCAAGATCCAGTTGGAGACAAGGCAAAGACCGCAGATCATGAACATCCCCGTCGTTCGACTCCCGCATCCGAGCGCTCGGTTCACCCGTCGAGCCACCCCTGACCGCGCAACGGCTCCCGGACCGGGCGCATGCTCTGGTCCGGGCGACCGTCCCGCACGGCCCCTGGCAGTCGCCGCACGTGTTCCTCACCGAGCAAACGGCACCGGTCGTACTCCTCGGCCGTGATCGCACCCTTCGGGCGCTCGGTCGCGGCCCGGTCGTCCGTCAGGAACTCGGCCACCAGCGGCCAGAAGTTGACGTAATGGGGGTTCGCTCGGTCACCCTGGACCAGATCGCCCGCCACCTCCCCGGCCCGTGCGGGTCGGCCGAGCACCATCGAGTTGAGGACGGTCAGGAGGCGGTCACCGACCCGCAGTTCGACGTCACCGAGTTCATCACGCGAAAAGCCGAGGACGCAAACGGCGTCCGAGTCATCGCAGTAGCAGGCGACGAGGACCGGGTCGGCCGACAAGACGACCGCTGCACGGCTGTCCCCGTGGACTAACATGTCGCGGATGTAAAAGTTGGTGGCCAGCCCGTCGCGGAGGAAGCACCGGGCGAACCCGCCCAGGCCGGTCGTCGCGTACAGGCTCGGGCACAGCCGCCGGAGCTTGGTGTCCGAAAGCCGCAACCCGGCCGGGTTGGACGCGGCCGAAGACGAGTTGACCGTCCGCCGCTGCTGCTTCGCCTTCAGGTACGAGACCACACCGAACATACGCCCTCCGACGATCGCCCGCCGTGCTGATACCGCCGGCACGATTGTCCTGCACGGGAACGGGGCGGGCAACGAGAAATGGACCGGAAGCGGCGCGGGCGCTGGCCGTTGCCTGGATCTCGGCAAGACATTCCCGGCCGACAACGGCACTCTTCCGGCCGACGTGATCGGCGACCCGTTGAAGACGTTGCTCACGTGCCGCGGATCACTTGGCGGGCGGCTTGGGTTCGCCGCGAGCGGTGGGTGCCTTCGGCGGTAGGCCAGCCGAGAGCGTCCCGCGGGCGAACGCCTTGAAGTGCCACCCGCCCTCGTTGGGCAGCGCCTCCCACGTCTTGCCGCCGTCCCCGCTGCGGGCCAGTTTGCTGGGGGCGTACGTGGACGTGTACAGCCATTCCCCGACCTGCCGCACCTGCCGGGCCGGCGGGGACTTCGCCTCGGTCCACTTCTTCCCATCCACCGAGCGCAGCGTGCCCTTCGTCGTGGTGGCGAGGAACTCGGTGCCGGTGAACTCCACACACTGAACGTCACCCCGGTCCGGGTCCACCTTGTTGTTCTCCCACTCCTTCCCGTTCGTGGTGACGGCCAGGAGCCCAGCCTGCCCGCCGACCACGAACACCCCGTTGCCGAACGCCACCCGCTGCCACGTCGCGTTCTTGTCCGCCTGCCCGGCCATCTGGGTGACGGTGACCGTCCCGGTCTTCGGATCGAACGCGACCGCCGGGCCGTAGTCCCCGGAGCCGAGGATGATGCCGTTGCCCTGCGCGGTCCCGCGGACCCAGTGCGTGGGCGACGGCATCTCGGCCTTCGCCACAACGTCCCACACTTCCCCATCGGCCGACTTGAACACCTTGCCCCGCAGGTCGATGGCGTACAGCGTGTCGCCGAACACCTCCAGGCCGAAGAGGGGCGAACTGCCGGGGATGACGCCATCGGACCACGCCTTCCCGTCGCGGGTCGCGGTCAGCCGACCACTGAAGAACCCACCGCCAGCGAAGAACGCGCCCTTGAAGTTCACAACCACGTTGAGGTCGTTCTGGTCGTGTTTCGGCTGACCCCACGAGGCGTGGTGCCCCCACTCCTTGCCGTCCTTGGAGAGCATCCGGTGCCCGCCGTGCCCGACCGCGAGCCACCATTCCCCCGCCGGCCGCGGCGGTGGGGCGGGTTCTGCGGCGCGTGCGTGCGCGGCGACCAGTGAGAGCACGGCGACGGCCGGTATGATGCGCGTCGTGAAGGACATGGTGATCATCTCCCGGTCGGAAGTTACAGCAGTTTGATCAGGGTCACCGCAATTTTCCCACCGAAGCAGACGTCCACGTCGGCCCCGGCGACCCGGTCCCGTGCGTGGTAGTCGCCGTCGTAGTGCATCCCGCCGTCCCCTTCGTGCCGGTAGCTCAGCGGCAGCGGGTGCGGGTCGAGCGGGCAGAACACCACGTCCGGGTCCGGCGCACCGGGGTCGAGGTGCGGCAGGTTCACGTTGTAGAACGCTCCGGGCACCACGGGCCGGGCGAGCAGGTCCGCGAGCACGGCACCGGCCCAGCGGGTCGCACGCGGCCAGTCGAATTCTAACTCCCGTCTGCGGTAGTGTGAGAACGCGATCCCGGCCCACCCGTGGAGGACGGCTTCCCGCACCGCCGCCACCGTGCCGGAGTAGTACACGTCGGCCCCGAGGTTGCCGCCGTGGTTGATGCCCGACAGTACCCATGTTGCGTCCGGGCACAACCGGTGCAGCCCGACCCGCACGCAGTCGGCGGGAGTGCCGTGGACCGCGTATCGAGCAGGCCCACGGCGCTCGAACCGCACGGCAGTGCCGGTGGTGACCGCGTGGCTCACCCCGGACTGCGGTCCCGCGGGAGCCACGACCACGGGTTCGCCCAGCCCACGAGCCGCCGCGAGCAGTGCGCTCAGCCCCGCCGCGTCAATTCCGTCATCGTTGGTCAGCATCAACTTCATGCGTTCAGGATACGCGGCTCTACCTTCCGTGGAACGAAATGCCGCTGTCGGCGATCGTGTGCGTCTTTGCTCCGAACGACGATCGCCGGGTCGAGCGATTTCATCAGTGCGAATAGGTGTTCGGTCATCCCCGTAGTGGGTTCGGAAAGGGTCTACCTGACGAAAATCGTGACGAGCCGATCATTGGTCCGCCACCACCTCGCCCCCGGCCCGGTTCGCCATGTCGGCCGGAACCCGCGGATCGACCGCGTCCCTCATGAACCGCACCGACCCGTCCCCGAGGAGCACCCCGACCCCGCCCGGATGGGGGCTACACGAGGCCCACTTGTCCGGCCCGTTCAGCCGGAACGGCCCCTCGTCGATCGCCCAGAACGCGCCGCCGATCCACAGCCCGTACTGGTCCTTCCGGTTGGCCCCGGCCCAGATCCCGCCCCACGTGCCCCGGCGCTCGTCAAGGCACACCTCGGCGACGAATATGGTGCCCGACAGGCCGTCGCTCACGTCCGCGATCCGGGTTCGACCACTACTACGTCAAGCCCGTGGACACGCAGACACTGCTCGAACTGTTCAAGCCGGTCGGGCCGGCGGCGTTGTGAGCAACCGCCCCGCTCCGCGAACGTGCTTCGTCGAACGAACCCGCCAACTCTGCAACGCAGGGCGTCGTTCAGGAGACGGTCAGGGACTCACGACGGGGGCAGCGCCGGGCGGTCGAGTTTGGTGTCGTCGGGCGGCGGTGCGGACGGCGGGTCGGCCTCGACGAAATAGGTCATGATGGCACCGCAGCACCGCGGCCAGCCGGAGCGGGTGTGGGTGAGCAGTTCGACGTTGGTACACTCGACGCTGTGTCCGCACCCGTCACACCGGAGCAACTTCCGACCAGTTGTCACTTTCCGGGGGCTCGGGTTTGGGGACATCGAGTTCGGCCTTCGGGCGATTGCCGGTGGAGAGCGTGCAATACCGAATTGTAGCTCGCGATGGAAGTCAAGAAAGCCCCTCTAACAGTACAGCGCGGGTTCCTCGCCGTTTCGTAAGCTGTTCATCGGGGAGGACAACCGATGACGGAGCAGGAAATCGTGGCTCTGGGGCCGGCGTT
>JAYUBA010000543.1:0-1865 GCA_043741075.1 Frigoriglobus sp. | reverse complement strand
AGCCCGCCCTACAAGGTCGTGGCGACAGTATAAGCCGGGGCGAAAACCGGCCGCAAGTCCTACGGCGGGAAGGGCGCAGTTCTTTCGGCGGGCGCCGCGGCTTGTGCCGGTTACGCGCGCGGCGGCGGCGCGAACCCGTGAACGTACACGTCCGCCCCCGACGCTTCCGAGGTGACGCGTTCCAGAGCGAGGGCGTCGGCCATTCGCGCGACGCCCGACCCGCCGACGGGCGATGCCGCGCCTGTTCCGCCGATCAGTTTCGGCGCGACGAAGACGTGAAACTCGTCCGCCGCACGGGCATCTAACACGGAGCCGAGTAACCCCGCCCCGCCTTCGATCAGCACGTTAGTGAAGCGCCGCCGGCCGAGGTCCGCGAGAACCGCGTCGAGCGACACCGCGTCGCCGCCGAGCGCGACGACCTCCGCGCCGTCCGCGGCCCAGCCGACGATCTTGTCGGCGTTCGCGGTGTACACGAGCACCGGCACGTCGCGGGCGGTGGCGCGCAACTGGCACCGCTCCGGAAGTTCACCGGACGCCGACAGCACCACGCGGGCCGGAACGCGCGCCCCGGCCGGGCGCGCCGTCAGCAGCGGGTCGTCAGCGGCCACCGTGCCCCGGCCGACGAGGATCGCGTCCACGCGGCCCCGCAGTTCGTGGACGCGCCGCCGCGACTCTGGGCCGCTGATCCATTTGGAATCGCCGGTGCGCGTGGCGATCTTCCCGTCGAGCGTCATGGCCCACTTCGCGTGAACCCACGGCCGCCCGGTGCGGAGCAGTTTCAGGTACGGGGCGTTCAGCGCGACGGCCTCCGCTTCACACATCCCGACGTGAACTTCAACGCCCGCGGCGCGGAGGATGGCGAGGCCGCTCCCGGCGACCTTCGGGAACGGATCGGCCATCGCGACCACGACGCGCGCGATTCCGGCCTTGAGTACTGCGTCGGTGCAGGGCGGGGTTTTGCCGTGGTGGCAGCACGGTTCGAGCGTGACGACGAGCGTGCCGCCGCGGGCGCGTCCGCCGGCCCCCGCGAGCGCGAACACCTCCGCGTGCGGGCCGCCGAAGTTCTGGTGCCAGCCCTCGCCCGCAAGCTGATTCGCGGAATCCAGCACGACGGCCCCGACCATCGGGTTCGGCTCCACGAACCCGCGGCCCTTCGCGGCGAGCGCAAGGGCGTGCCGCATCCAGCGTTCCAGATCGTTCACGGATGGAATCTCAACGGGTGTGAAACTTTTTTCGGATTCCGGGCGAACCTATCTATGAGTCCCGCGTCTATCTAGCGTACACCGCGGGTGTGAGTAAACAACCGCGGCCGATCACGAGCACGGAACCCCGACGTACACCCGATACAACCATGACACTCTGGCACGCGAGTACCGAACTTCAGCTAACGACCGCGGCGGTCGTCGCGAAGACGGTCTCTCTCGCGGCCCGTCTGAATACGGGTCTCGGTTTGGAACGGGATACGAGCGGATAACCCCCGGCACGCCATGGAGTGGCACTCGCGCCGGCCGGGGGTAGAAGCGACCCCCGGCCGGTTCGCTTTTTTGGCGGCGCGAGATCGGCACGCCCCGTTCGACTTCCGGTCGAGGTCGGCGGCCTTTCAAGCCGCAGAGGTCGGGTTCGACTCCCGCACGGGGTACTGATGGGTTCGTTGAAATACAGGTGGGGATTGCGTCTGGGAACGCACTCGGTTTCCAAAACCGACGGCCCGTCCTGCGGGGTTCGATTCCTCCCCCACCTGCTGCACGGAAGTGTGTCCGACGTTGGTTAGCAGTACAGCGCGGGTTCCTCGCCGTTTCGTAAGCTGTTCATCGGGGAGGACAACCGATGACGGAGCAGGAAATCGTGGCTCTGGGGCCGGCGTT
>JAYUBA010000542.1:0-1866 GCA_043741075.1 Frigoriglobus sp. | reverse complement strand
GCAGCTTGCGAATCGGGAAGCGGTCGTACCAACCGAGCACGCGCTCCGCGACGCGGATCAGTAAGTTCGGCGGCTCGAACGCGTCTTCGGCCGCGAGGTGGTAGCGGTGTTCGCGGAAGCTGGCGAGCGGTCCGGCCGGGCCGTACAGTTCGCGGCGCAGGTCGTCGGCGAGCGGGCCGATGTCGAACTGCACCCGCCCGCCCTGGAGGATCGCCATCGCGAGGTAGACGTACCGCGTGTGGCAGTAGAAGCGGATCGGGTGAACCGGCACGGCCCTCGGCAGCAGCACGAGTTCCGGCACCAGCGGGCGGAGGCCGTCGCGGCCGTAGAGGCCGAGGAGCGACAGCCAGAACTTCCCCCACGTCGGCGCGGACAGCACGCCGCCCGGCCGGGCGTGCAGCCACTTCCGGGCGGATGCCGTGAGCGGGTGGTCCGCGCTCACTCCGAGGAGGCGCGCGGCGACGTACACCATCGACGTGACGAATACAGAACCGGCGTGTTCCGGGTGCAGGCCGAACGCGCCGTCGGCGGTCCGCGTGCGCTCGAAGTGGAGGACGATTTTTGCGGCGGCTTCCGCCGAGAACGGCCGCCCGACGACGTGCCGTGCGATCGCGACTTGCGCGGTCACCACCGGGCACCACACCATCTCGCCTTCCCAACAGCCGTTCGCCTGCTGAAGCGCCAACAAGTGGTCCGCGGCGCGGTCGGCGGCGGTCGATAGAACGGCGTGCGCCACCCGCATCCTTCAGAACTGTAGGAAAGGCTTTTCAGCCTGTCATGGTGAGCCGGACAGGCTGGAAGCCTGTCGTACACTTCCTCAGCGGGCGAGGCTCTCGCGGGCGTACCACCCCGCCCAGCGGCCGAAGCCGCTGACGGTGGCGAGCGTCCGCGACAGCGGGCGGCCGAACACCCCGGTCACCACCCGCTGCGACGCGGTGGACAGTAGCCGCGCGAAGGTCACGCCCAGCGCGGCGCGGCGCGTCTCGCGCACGGCCAGGAGGCGCATCGTGTCGCGGCGGGCCGCGGGCGACGTGCGCCACAGGTGGTACACGGCTTCGCGCAGTTCCGCGGACCCGGCGTCCGAACTCGCGAACAGGTCGTACAGGCCCATCGAGAGGAGTTCCGGCACGCGCCCGCCGGCGCGGCGGGTCGCGGCGTACTCTTCGACCGACGCGCTCTTCGCCAGGGTGACCGCGTCGAGGAAGCCGACCGACATGCCGACGGCGCACAGCGGGTGGCAGTGGCCGACCGCGTCGCCGACGAGCGCGACCCCGGCGCGGCCGTACTGCCGACGACGCAACCACTGGTTCGCCGCGACCGCCGGCGGACCCGACGCGAGCGCCACTTCGCACGCGGCGTGAATGCTCCGCGGCATCGTCGCTCGGTACGCGGCGAGCAGTTCCGCCGGCTTCCGAATCCACGCGACGCGGTCCGCGGGCACGTCGATGCAGACGCGGGCCTGGGTCGCGTCCACGCGGAACGCGAGCACCGGGCCGGGGCCGCCCAGAAAGACGTTGCCGTACGCGGCGCAGGGCAGGGCGGTCGCGTCGATCAGCACCCCGGCCATGTACGACAGCGGTCGGCACGCGCCCGAGTAACCGAGCGCCTGACGCACCACCGATTGCCGGCCGTCCGCGCCGACGACGAGTCCGGCCGCGACGCGAACCGTGCCCCCGCGATCCGCCGTCACGGCCGTAACGCCGCCGCGGGCCACTTCCGCCACCCGGCAGCCCGACAGCAGTGTGATTTCCGGCCGCGTCGCAATCACCTGCCGACACGCTTCGACGATCAGGTGGTGCTGACAGCCGATGCCGAACTCGCCACCGACGTACGGCAGAACGATCGGTTCGCCGCCCTTGGGGAAGA
>JAYUBA010000541.1:0-1866 GCA_043741075.1 Frigoriglobus sp. | reverse complement strand
CGGCGACCCTCTCCCGCAAGGGGAGAGGGCAAAACCCAAGCCACCTGCGCTCACGCTCCGGGTTCGCCTAGCGCTTCCACGCGTCCTGGAAGATGTGCGCCAGGTTCCCGCGGCCGGTGCGGGTGGCGCTGGCCGTTGTGGGCGGCATCGGCATCGGCGCCGGCGCGGCGGTCGGCTGCGGTGGCACCGGCGCAACCTCCTGGCGCTCGACGATCTCCTGGGACGCCGGCGGCGGCGGCAGCCACGCCGCTGGCTCCGGCGGGCGCGCCGCGGACGTTCTGATCGAGGCGAACGACGGCAGCGACGGGAGCGCGAGCGAGGTGATCGACACCACCGGCCGCGACCCGGCCGGGAACACCGCGTCCGCGAGGTTCTTCGGGCCGGACAGCCGCGCCAGCGTCTGCGGCGACACCCGCAGGCCGCGGGCCAGCGCCTGCCGCGCCTCCGCGTACACCTGCGCGGGCGTTTCCGTCGCCTGGAGCGGGTAGTAGCTCGCCAGCAGGATGTGCGCCGAGACATCGACCGTCGCGCCCATCGGCGCGAGCGCCTCGTACATCGCCTTCTTCGCGGCCGGCGGCGGCTCCGGCGGCGCCTCCGGTTCTTCCTCCACGCACTTCCGCAGGCACCGCTCCAGCGCGACGTACGCGTAGGTGCGGACCAGTTCCGACGCCTCCGCGGGGAAGCCGTCCTTGTTCGAGCAGTTCACGCTCGTGAGCAGCGCCTTCACCACCTTCGGCGAACAGCAGCACCCGCTGGCGAACGCCTTCGCCGCGGCGATCCGCACGCACTCGTTCTTCTCCGCGCGCAGGCCCGCGATCAGCCCGGCCTCGGCTTCCGGGTAGTACCGGCAATCGACGGTCGCGAGGAACTCGATGGCCGCCACCTTCGCCTTCGCCTGCGCCTCCTCGGCCTTGATCTTCGCCGCCGCGCCTTCGGGGCTGGTCGGCGACTTCAGTAGGTCGGCGGGGTTGGCCGGTCCGCCGCCGGGACCGCCGAGTCCGGGCGGCGGGCAGATCGGGCCGAGTAACCCGCCGGTCGCGGCGCCGACCGGCACGAGCATGTTGTTAATGAACATGCCGATGCGCGAGCTGCAGAAGTGCGCCTTAAACTGCGCCTTCTGTTCGGGCGTCTTCGTGAAGAAGCTGTAGATGTTGCGCGGCGCCGCGGCGGGCGCCGCAGTTGGAACCGCGACCGGCGTTGCGCCCCCGCCGAGCGCGGGCGGCACCGGTCCGCCGGGCAGCGCCGGCGCGCCGGGGACCACAGGCAGTTGCGCCGGCGCGACCGCCACCGCGACCAGCACCACGATCACCGCAGTCGCACCGATTCGCCGCGCGTCCATGCCGCTCCTCCGCTGATCCGACACCGTCAATCATCGGAAGCGGGCGGGCCGCACCTTGATGGGATTCGGCGGTTGTGGCGGAAGTGCGGGTAATGCGCTCTGGGCGCCTGTGGGGAGCGTGGGAAAGGAGCCGGCCGAGAATCTCCCCGCGAAACCGCTACAACCGTCAAGCCCGGCGCGTGCGCGAGCCGACAACAGGGGAACGCCGCTCAAGGCGCCCGGTCGTGCGACCGGGTGAGCGACGGGTTCCGCCGCGAGGGAGCGATGGGCGTCCGCCCGGTGATCCGCGTCTTCCGCCTCGCGCTCCTGCTGCTGGCCGCGGGCTGCCACCTGCCGGACGCGAGCCGGTCCGAGGTGACCGTTGTGCGCGCCGCCGCGCCAGACGCACCACCGGCGAACCTTCCCGCGATCACCGAACCGCCCGGTTCGCTCCCGACACGGCCGGCCTCGGCGGTTCAGCCGAAGTCGGTGTCGCCCGGCGAATTCCTGCCGCCGATTCCGGCGCTGCCCGACGCGCCGCCGTTGAA
>JAYUBA010000540.1:0-1868 GCA_043741075.1 Frigoriglobus sp. | reverse complement strand
CCATCACAACTGACAAGACGAGGCTGTCATGGCTCGCTGGGCAATTCTGTTCTTCGTGGTCGCTCTGGTCGCGGCGCTGTTCGGGTTCGGCGGGATCGCCGGCGAGGCGGCCTGGATCGGTCAGGTTTTGCTCTTCATCTTCCTGATCCTCGCGGTGGTGTCGCTGGTCATGGGGCGGAAGGGCACGACTTCGATCTAAAGTGGGCCAACGTGACACACCGGCCCGGGGGGCGATCTTCGCTCCCCAGGGCCGCTGTTCGCGTTCACGGGCCGTTCGGGCGCGGTCCCGCGATCACTTCGGCCAAGCGCTTCGGGTCCACCGGCTTGAGCAAGTACAGGTCGAACGCGGCGCCCTTCGCTTCCCCGTCGGGGCTGTCTACCGCGTGACCCGAAAGGGCCACGAACAGGGTCCGCGCGAGCGGCGGGAGCAAGCGGAGCCGCCGGCACACCGCGTGCCCGCTCATGCCGGGCAGGCCGATGTCGCACACGACCACGTCGGGCGCGGCGGCCTCCGCGGCGCGAATCCCGTCGGCCCCGGAGTGGGCGACCGTCACCTCGTGCCCGAGCAACTCCAGTAACATCTGCAAGCTTTCCGCCGAGTCCACGTTGTCCTCGATAATCAGCACCCGCCGGGAGACGCGCTTCGCGGGCGCGGCCGGGACCGCCGCGGTGCCGCCGGCCGCGAGTTCGATGAGCGGGAGTTCCACCGTCACCTCGGTGCCCTTGCCGGGGCCGTCGCTCGACGCGCGGACGGTCCCGGCGTGGAGTTCGACGAGTCCCTTGACGAGCGCCAGTCCCAGTCCGAGGCCGCCGCGGCTGCGCTCGACGCTCCGGTCGGCCTGAACGAACGGCTCGAACACCCGGTCCAGGACGGCCGGGTCGATGCCGATGCCGGAGTCGCGGACCGAGAAGACGCCCACCTTTCCCGCGGCGTCGGCGGACAGGCGCACCCGCACCGCGCCGCCGCGGTCGGTGAACTTCTGCGCGTTCCCGAGCAGGTTGGCGAACACCTGGCTCAGGCGCGACGCGTCCCCGGTCGTAAACAGCGGCTCGGCCGGGAGTTCGGCGGTCAGAGCGATGCCCGCCCGTTCGAACGCGCCCCGCCGGTCGTCAACGGCGTCGCGGACGAGGGCCGAGAGGTCGAGCCGCGCGGCCTTCAGCCCCATCTTCCCCCGGACCAGGCGCGGGAGGTCGAGGAGGTCATCGACCAGGCGCGTCATCACGCGGAGTTGGCGGTCCATGAGCGCCCGCGCCCGCTCGACGGCCGCGGGGTCGGCACCGGCCACCTGGAGGATTTGCAGCGCGTTGCCGAGCGGGGCCATCGGGTTCCGCAACTCGTGCCCGAGGACCCCCAGGACGCTCAGGAGTTCGTCGCGGGCGGCGTCCGGTGCCGGGCGCGCGGCGGTGGGCTGGTGCGCCGCCGCCAGGCACGCGGTGTACGTCGAGACGCTCGCGGCGATGGCGTCGTCGATGAACACGCTGATCGCCAGAAACTCGCGCGTGCTGATCGCGCGCCCGAGGGTTTCGTCCAGGTATTCGATGAGGACGACGCGCAGGAGCTGGTAGTCGCGGACCAACTCGCCGACGGTCCACCCGGCCTCCCACCGCTGGTCCCCGTGAACGTCCGCCGAGCGGCAGTGGCGGAACGACTCTTCCCCGTGCGCGTCGGCGAGGCTCCGGCCGAGTTCCCAGAGGAACGTCGGGAAGTGGTCGAGCAGCACCTCGTGGTGGACCCGCCGCGCCGCCGCCTCGTCCTCGACGGCGCGGCGCGCCCACCGCTCGACGATGGCACCGGCGTCGCGCTGAACCACGGCCCCGACGGTGGCGTGCGGTTCGGCTCGCAGGACGGCGGGCTTGGTGCTCATGTG
>JAYUBA010000539.1:0-6345 GCA_043741075.1 Frigoriglobus sp. | reverse complement strand
GGGTCGGCCGGCGGGCTGTCGAAGTAGTAGTACTCGTCGAACCAGTCGTTCACCCACTCCTGCACGTTGCCGTGCATGTCGTGCAGGCCGAACGCGTTGCCGGGGAACTGCGCCACCGGGCACGTCCACTTGCCGGAGTGCTTGTGCCCGGAGGTGGCGAACAGCGCGTCCCGGCCGGTCAGCTTGTCGCCGCACGCGTAGTCGGTGGTCGTGCCGGCGCGGCACGCGTACTCCCACTCGGCCTCCGTCGGCAGCCGGTAGCTGCGGCGGTGGACCTGCTCGTCGGGCATCCGGGCGAGCCGGTCGCAGAACCGGAACGCCTGGTCCCAGGTCAGGTGCTCGACCGGGTACTCCGGCCCGCCGCCGTGGTGGCGGTTGAACTTGCTCGGGTTCTTCCCCTTCACCGCCTCGTACTGCGCCTGGGTGACCGGCACCACGGAGACGTACACCGGGCGCGTGATCTTCACCTCGTGGACCGGCCCCTCGAGCGACCGGCCGGACGCGTCGTCGCCCATGCGGAACGTGCCCGCCGGGACGCGCACGAACGTCATGCCGATGGAGTTCTTGACCAGCCGGACGGGGCCGCCGGACGCGGAACTGCCCGGCCCGCCGGCGGTGATCGGCCCGCCGCCCGCGGCCGTCAGCAGTGCCGCGGCGCTGCTGGCGGCGGCGTCCGCGTTGTAGCTCTTGCCGCGCGAGGTGAGCGGCGCGTGGTGGACGGAACTCTGGCTCTTGAGCGAGATGAGTTTGGACCCGTCCGGACCCGCCGGCCCGGCCGGGTCGGCCGGCGCGACGGTCACGGCGGCCAGTTGCTCGGCCAGCGCCGCCGCGCTCTTGGGCCGCTTGTCCGCGCGCGTGCTGAGGCACGCCTGGAGCACCCGCGCCTGCGAGTCGGTGAACCCGACCGGCTTCAGATCGTCGATCCACTCGGCACCGAACGGGGCCGCGGCGGTCGGGTCGCGGCGGAGCAGTTGGTACCAGATCATGCCGATCGCGTGGACGTCGTCGGTCGGGGCCGCCGGCTCCTTCTTCACCTGCTGCGGGCACGCGTACAGGCTGGTGGCGGCGCCGCGCTGGGCGAGCCGCTGCTGCTCGCCGCGGGGGCCGCCCTTCGCCAGTTCCAGCGCCCGCACGCTCTCGATCTGCCCCCACCCGAAGTCGGTCACCCACATGGTGAACTTGCCGCCGTCGGTCGGGTGCAGCAGCACGTTACTCGGCTTCAGGTCGCGGTGGACGATGCCCTTCTCCTGCGCCTTGGCGACGATGGAGGCGAGCCGGCGGACGAGCTTGAGCGCGGCCTCCGGCTTGGCCGAGTCGTACCGCCACTTCCAGTCGAACATGAGGCCCGCGAGGTCGTACCCGGACACGAACGGGGCCTCCAGGCACGGCGGGTCGGTTTCCAGGTACACCGAGCGCAGCGGCAGCACGCCGGTCAGTTCGTTCAGGTCGAACACCTGGGTGAACAGCGCGGTGCTGGCCTTCACCCGGTCGCGCGACTCCGCGTCGATGACGAACTTGAGCGCGACCGGCGACAGGTCCGGCTGGTCGGCGTCCTCGCCGCGCCACACCTCGGAGTTCTGGCCCAGCCCGCGCAGCTCGGTGAGCGTCCAGTTGTCCAGGCCGGGCGGCTTGTCGCCGGGGCGGAACCGCGGCGCCCGCGGGGGCAGGAACACGCCGAACTCTTCCGGCTTGTAGAGGACGAGGCCGTCGGGGACGGTGCGCCCGTCCGGGTCGGACGGGCGGCGGAGGATCTGCCGCACGGTGACCGGCAGGGCGCTCAGGTAGGCCGCGAGTTCGGCCTTGGGGACGGCGTGCGTGGTGGCGAGTTCGGTAATCAGCTCGCCGACCCGGCGGGCGAACTCGTCGGGATCGATGGCGGCGCAGTCGGCGAGGGCGGCGCGGATGTCGCCGCCGGGCAGCTTCTTGTGCGCGTAGTCGAACGCGGCGCGGGCCACGTCGGGGAGCACGTCGGCGAACGGCCACTGGCCCTGAAGAGCTTTGCGGCCTTTCTCACACAACGACTGACCGACGCACTCGAGGAGCGCTTGCAGACGGGGCATGTTGATGCCTCCGGGCTGGGGAGGAAAGCCGGTGGCTACGGACGCGAGATGATGAGAGTGTAAACTGTGCGCGGCCGGTCCACAAGCCCCGCGGCGTTCCTCTCACCGCGTTCTCCCGCGTTCGCACGTCGGGTCGGGCGTGCTGTTCTGAAGGAGCGGGGTCGGATTTCCTAGCCCCGGAGGGGCTGAAACTACACTTCGCCCTCGCCCGCCTGACCCGCTGTCCGTGTGGTACACTTCACCGGTCGCTCCACGGAGGCTCCGCAATGCGCCGGTTGTCGTTCGCTCTCCTCGCCGCGGGCTTGCTGGTCGCGCACCCGGCGCTCGACACCCGCACGTCCGCCGCGCCGCCGCTCACCGCCGCCGACGCGGTCACGCTCCGCGCCGCCATCCGCCCGCTCGACGGCGAAGACCCGTTCGACACGATCCCGTGGGAAATCAACCTGTGGGACGCGCGCAAGAAGGCCGCCGCGGCGGGCAAGCCGGTGCTCCTCTGGGAGATGGACGGCCACCCGCTCGGGTGCGGGTGAAACAACGTCGTGGTGGGCCGTGCGTCCGCCTTCGCCGATCCCGATGTCATCAAGATGTGCCAGACCGAGTTCGTCCCCGTCACCGGCGACGACTGGTATCAGCGCCGCCGCAAGGACCGCGAGGGCGAGTTCTTCCGCGGCCTTGCCGAATCGTCCGGTAAGAAGGGGCACACGCTCCAGGGCATCTACGTCTTCGCCGCCGACGGCACCCCGCTCGCCTACCGCAACAGCGGCCAGAGCGCCGAAATCACCAAGGAGGTGATGCGGGAGGCGCTCGCCGCGTTCCGCCGGCTGCCCGAGGCCAAGCGCAAGCCCGCGGTCGAAGCGCCCGGCGTCATCGACGCCGGGTTCGACCGCACGCCGCCCGAAGGCGGGCTGATCCTGAAGGCGTACACCCGCATTCTCGCCTTCAAGGACGGCGAGTACCGCCGGGGGACGTGCAAGGCGGTGGGCGGCGAGAAGGCCGCGCGCGACCATGTGTGGCTGACAAAGGACGAGGTTCAAGCTCTGGCCCCGGCGAAGGCCGAGATCGGCTTCCGCTACCCGATGCCGGCGAAGCTCGCCGAGCGCCTCGTCCGCTACCACCTGATCGACAACACCCGCGGCGAGCCGATCCTGTGGGAGCCGAAGGACGTTCGCGGGAAGCGGGTCTCGCTCGTGGTAACGAACGCGACCGCCGACGCGGTGGACCTGCGACTCGAGGGCGAGGTGCTGCTGGCGACCGACGCGGACCCGGCGAAGGCGGACCGCGGGTACGAGGCGCGGCTGCTCGGTTCGCTCCGGTACCGGCCGGCGAAGGGCACGTTCGACCGGTTCGACATCACCGCGGTGGGCACGCACTGGGGCGAGCACCCGCACAACTCGCCGGCGCGTCCGGGGAAGGGTCTGTTGGGCCAGTCGTTCGAGTTGGCCGCCGACCGGCCGGGCGACCGCGTCCCGCCGCAGGGCGCCCGCGACCGCGACAAGTACTTCGGGCTGAAGTAGGCCGCGACTCGTGAAGCCGAAGGGCAGGGATTCGCACCCCGGAACGCCTTCGGCCTGCGAAATGAGCCGCGACCGCGAATTGAGGCCGGTTTCAACGGGTACGGTCAGACGGCCGCTGCCGGGGTGCGCCGGCGATTGAGCCAGAACGCGGCCCCGCCGAACGCCCCCACGCACAGCAGCCATGTGAACGCGCTGGACGGTTCGGGGGTCGGGACCGACACCGGGGCGTTGCCATTCGCATGGAGGTTGTCGATGCCGACCGTCACCGGCCAGTCGATGATTTCCAGTCGGGTGATGCCGTTGGCGAAGGTGAACCCATCGGAACCGAGCAACTGGGCGTACTGCTCGTTGCTGCTGACACTGGATCGCAGCAACCCCGTTTCAGATGGAAACGCGCCCAAGTACCGCTTCGAGAACACGAGAGTCGTTCCGTCGTAGGCATTGACGGTGAGGTCCGGGCGCGCCGGCGGGGCGTCCGTCGCGTTCGGGAAGATTTCGTAATCGAACGCGACGGAATACACCCGTTGCGAGAACGTGACGACGAATCGGTCCGACCCCCGATTCACGAGGAAGCCGTCGTTGTCGCCGCCGTGGGCCACTCCGCCGTCGGTCGTTCCGAGCGTATACGGGACGAACGGACTGCCCGTCCCAACGACGTGCCCGTCCCCGGTGTAGGCGCTGTCGCGAGCGAAGCCGCCGGAGAGGGTGATCGTCAACCCACTGCCCGCGACAGTGTACTGGCTTGCCGCTGGACCGTTGAAATCGAACGTCGCGATCAGGGAGGGGGGCGTCACCACGATCGGGGCCGCGGTCGCGCGGGCCGGGAAGCCGAACGCGATGAGCGTGAAACTCAACGCAACCGACCAGTGGCGCAAGGCGAGACGGGGCGACACGGTGTCCGTCCTTCCTGTCTGAAGGTGCCCGGATGCCCGGTGGAATTCGGTCGCGCGTCCTGCGTCGTCGGCACCGTGTCCGTGGTGTGGCGACCGAAGTTCGGTGGGGGCGATCACGGTGGGAACTGGGAATATGACAACTGTAACGGGGTGCGATTGCGCCTACGGTTTCTTTGAAGAAAATGCGAGCAATCCGCGTCGGAATCGCGCCGGGCAACAATTGCGAAGCGTTTGATTGTTCGGCTTTCGCCCACGTCGCGAGGCTTTGGATATAAACCCCTGATTTCGGACGAAACAGGGCCGAAAAGCCTTTGAATCGCCTGCCATTCTGACGTTTATGGGCAAAGCCACGTCGCGACTCGAACTCCCTGTGCAACTTGGTGATTCTGTTGTCGGAATGGCGAGTCGGAGCGAGCGACGGCGCGGTCTTGGGCCGGCATGAAATCGCGCTGCTCGGTGCGCGTCGCCTGCGTTCGCGCTGCCACGTCGTAGTTTTGAGGACCGGCCGGAATCAGACGAGCAGGCCAGATCCGTCCGCGTTCACCAAACGCTATAATTCTCGGCGGATGGTCCTGACAGAGCCACGATCCGTGGTGCGATTCGCGCGAGGCGTGAATTCCGATTGTGCAGATTTTTCTGCCGTAATTCTCTTGCCAGCAACCAGAGCATCGGTTTAACTATCACCACGAGACAATAAATCCCACCGCGGTCCGGGTCAACCCCGCCTGCGGTGCGGCCGAAACACCCGCCGGGCGGCCCAACCCAGCGCGGTTCCCCTGATAAAACCTTGGGCTGGCGAATCACCGCAACACAAGCCGGCTCGTCCCCGGTAGGTTGCAACGCCAAGTACCTTCCCCCAGAGGTGCAACATGCGACAGATGTCTTGGATGGCTCTTGTGAGCCTCTGTGTCCTCGGAGTGGCTTCCACTGCGGAAGCCGCGCCAATCCAACTCATCACGAACGGTGGCTTCGAGACCGGTGGCGGTAGTTTTACCGGCTGGACCGTCACGAACCAAGCCGGTGGCAGCGGGAACTGGTTCATCCAAACGGGGACCACATCTCCCACAAGCGGTTTCCCTGTCCCGGCGCCCCCAGGGCCGACCCACGCGGCTATGACGGATCAAGGCGGACCTGGGAGCCACGTGCTGATCCAATCCTTCGTGGTTCCGGTTGGCGTCACGTCAGCTACCTTCAGCTTCGATCGATTCATTGGGAACAGGGCCGGTACGTTTTCTTCCCCTTCTTCCCTCAACTTCAACACGAACCCAAACCAACAGGCTCGCGTTGACATTTTGACTGGAAGCGCAACGCCCTTCAGCGTTGCGGCGAGCGACATCCTTCTGAACATCTTCCAAACCCAGCCTGGTGATCCCGCAACATCGGGTTACACCACTCAATCCACCAATCTGGCCGCTTTCCTGGCCGCTCACTCAGGCGAGACACTTCAGTTACGGTTCGCAGAGACCGATAATCAGTTCTTTTTTAACTTCGGAGTGGACAACGTGAGCCTCCTCGCCACCAGCGCCGTTCCCGAACCGACCACGCTCGCGGTGTTCGGGCTGATGGGCGCGGCGGGCTTCGGCTACGTCCGCCGTCGGCTCAAGGGCGCGCCGGTCGCGGCCTGAATCGCACCACCGCAGTAACCACCCGAACCCCGGCTCATATGCCGGGGTTCTTTCGCGCGCGGACCGCAGCCTCCGTTCGCGTATAATCGCCACCGCACCCAAGACCGACCCGACGCCCCGGACGTACCCCATGACCGCGACCTCTCGCCCCACCCCGGCGCGCACCCGCCTCATCGCGGGGTTGCTGCTCGCCGCCCTCGTCGGCTCCGCTGTTGTCAGCGGGGTTCCCGCACAGCCGGCCGGGGCACAGCCG
>JAYUBA010000538.1:0-6353 GCA_043741075.1 Frigoriglobus sp. | reverse complement strand
TGTTTTCCAGCACTTGACCCCGTGAACGGTTACCACGATTCACTCCTCGGTGATGGGCGCCATGGCTTCCAGGTCACGCCGGGCGCGCTCCGATTCCTCCCGCTGGCGTGCCTCAAGCGCGTCCGCGAACGCCCAGATCGGGTCGTACAGGGAGCGGCGAATCTTGTCGTCGTCGCCCCAGTCTTTCGTGTCGAACACCCAGTCCCGGACGCCGACCCCGTTGTCCGTCAGTTCCAGTTCGACGCGGGGGGCCGAGCCGGGCTGGTGAACGATCCGCCACCGGTTCTCGACCACGAACCGAGTGAGCGACGCGAGTCTCGCCTCCAACACCGCCGCTCCGCGCGCGACACGCCGCCCGAGTTCGGGATCGGGAGTCACCTCCCGGCCCGTCGTGTCCACGCTTTCGATCGTCGTTTGAACCATCGTTCCACCTCCGGGGCCTGAACCACCGCCATTGTACCACCCCGCCCGCTTGGCCGCACGCTTCCCCCGTCCGTAAATCATCTCGTGAACACTCGCCGCGACGCGGCACCTCCTCCTCACGACGGGCGAATATGAACGGGAAGCACGTTTACTTCTTCGGCGGCAAGACGGCGGACGACACCGGCCTCGACGCGAAGGGCCAGAAGGAGTTGCTCGGCGGCAAGGGCGCCAACCTCGCCGAGATGTGCCGCATCGGCATCCCCGTCCCGCCCGGCTTCACCATCACCACCGAAGTCTGCGCCGCCTACTACGAGCAGGGCAAGAAGATCCCCGACGCGGCCGTCCCGGCCATCGAAGACGCGCTCAAGAAGGTCGAAGCCGCCTTCGGCGGGAAGACGCTCGGCGACCCGGCCGACCCGCTCCTCGTCTCCGTCCGCAGCGGCGCCGCGCTGTCCATGCCCGGCATGATGAACACCATCCTCAACCTCGGCCTCACCGACGCGAGCGTCGAAGGGCTGGCGAAGAAGACCGGCAACCCGCGGTTCGCCTACGACAGCTACCGCCGCCTCATCGACATGTTCGGCTCCACCGCGATGGGCGTCGAGCACGCCGACTTCGAGCACGAACTCCACTCGATGAAGGAGCACAAGGGGGTCAAGCTCGACACCGACCTGAGCGCCGACGACCTCAAGGAACTCGTGACGCGGTACAAGGCGGTGTACAAGAAGCACGTCAAGGACGACTTCCCGCAGGACCCGAAGAAGCAACTGTTCCTCGCGGTCAACGCGGTGTTCAACTCGTGGAACGGGAACAAGGCCATCGAGTACCGCCGCATCGAGCGCATCACCGGCCTGAAGGGCACCGCGGTGAACGTGCAGGCGATGGTGTTCGGCAACATGGGCGGGTCGTCCGGCACCGGCGTCGCGTTCACCCGCGACCCGAACACCGGCGAGAACGTCTTCTACGGCGACTACCTCATCAACGCGCAGGGCGAGGACGTGGTCGCGGGCATCCGCACCCCGGAGCCGATCGCGCAACTGAACGACGAGATGCCGAAGGTGTACGCGCAGTTGATCGGCATCCGCGCGGCGCTGGAGAAGCACTACAAGGACATGCAGGACATCGAGTTCACGGTGCAGGACACCGTCCTGTACATGCTCCAGACGCGCGGCGGCAAGCGGACCGGAACGGCGGCCGTGCGGATCGCGGTGGAGATGGTGAAGGAGAAGCTGATCGACGAGACGACCGCGATCAAGCGGGTCGCGCCGGACAGCCTCAACCACCTGTTGCAGCCGCAACTCGACCCGAAGGCGAAGGTGGAGGTGGTGGCGCAGGGGATCGCGGCCAGCCCCGGTGGAGCGAGCGGCATCGTGCTGCTGTCGGCCGAAGCGGTGGTCGAACACGCCGCGAAGCACCCGAAGGATCACATCCTGCTCGTGCGTAAAGAGACGTCACCGGAAGACGTGGCCGGGATGCACCTCGCGAAGGGCATTCTCACCAGCACCGGCGGTAAGGCGAGCCACGCGGCCGTGGTCGCGCGCGGCTGGGGCAAGCCGTGCGTCGTCGGGTGCGAGGCGATGAAGATCAACGAGGCGGCGCAGACCATCAGCATCGCCGGCAAGACCGTGAAGGCCGGCGAGTTCCTCACCATCAACGGCACCACCGGCGACGTGATGATCGGCAAGGTGCCGACCATCGACCCGGCGATGACGGGCGACTTCGCCACGCTGATGACGTGGGCCGATAAGGTGCGGAAGTTGAAGATCCGCACAAACGCCGACACCCCGGCCGACACCGCCAAGGCCCGTGAGTTCGGGGCGGAAGGGATCGGGCTGTGCCGCACCGAGCACATGTTCTTCACCGGCGAAAACGAGGCCGAGAAGAAGGCCCGCATCTCGGCCATCCGCGAGATGATCCTGGCCGACACGACCGAGGCCCGCGCCGCGGCGCTGGCGAAGGTGCTGGTGTTCCAGAAGAAGGACTTCATCGGCATCTTCGCGGCGATGGACGGGTTCCCGGTGACGATCCGGCTGCTCGACCCGCCGCTGCACGAGTTCCTCCCGCACGACGACAACCCGACCGGGCAGGCGGACGTGGCCCGCGACCTCGGCGTGACGCTGGAAAAGGTGCGCGAGCGGAGCGGTGAGCTGCACGAGATGAACCCGATGATGGGGTTCCGCGGGTGCCGGCTGCCAATCGTCTACCCGGAGATCGGCGACATGCAGGTGCGGGCCATCATCGAGGCCGTGATCGAGGTGAAGAAGCAGGGCAAGAGCGTGCTGCCGGAGATCATGATCCCGCTCATCGGCACGGTGGACGAACTGACCATCCTGAAGAAGCGGGCGATCGCGGTGGCCGAGGAGACGATGGCGAAGGCGGGCGTGAAGTTCGAGTACCAGGTGGGCACGATGATCGAACTGCCGCGGGCGGCGCTGATGGCCGGGCCGATCGCGGAGGAGGCGGAGTTCTTCAGCTTCGGCACGAACGACCTGACGCAGATGACGTTCGGGGTCAGCCGGGACGACATGAACGGGTTCCGCGCCGCGTACCTGCGGGAGAAGATTTGGGCGGTGGACCCGTTCGAGTCGATCGACGTGGCCGGCGTCGGGCAGCTCATCGACCTGGCGATTCAGAAGGGCCGCGCGGCGCGCCAGGCGAAGCACAAGCAGCACCTGAAGATCGGCATCTGCGGCGAGCACGGCGGCGACCCGGACAGCGTGATGTTCTTCCACAAGGTCGGGATGGACTACGTGAGCTGTTCGCCGTTCCGGGTGCCGATCGCGCGGCTGGCCGCGGCGCAGGCCGCCCTCGGCGAGACCACGCGCGACAAGTAACGGTCGGCCGAAACGCGCCGGGCCTACCCGATGTCGGGTAGGCCCGGCGCGTTTCAGCGGTTAAGATTGGGTCAGGAGGAACAGCGATGACACCAACGACCACTCAAGAAGCGCTCGGCATCTTTCCGGAACTCGCCGGCACGCGGCGGTTCACGGTGAGCGAGTACCACCGCCTGATCGACGCCGGCATCCTCGGAAAATACGACAAGGTCGAGTTGCTCGACGGCTACGTCGTCTATAAGGCGGATTACCCGGAGCTACAACCGACCGATACCGCGTTCCCGGAGTGGCGCGCGTTGCGGCAGTGGTCGTCGGCCGAATATCACCGGATGTTCGACTTAGGCATCCTCGCCCGCGACGAGAAGTTGGAACTCCTCGACGGCTATCTGGTGGTGAAAATGTCGCAAAACCGCCCTCACCGAGCCGCCGTCACGCGTCTCACCTACTTGCTCCCGAATCGGTTACCGCCCGGATGGCTGGTGGTGGCGAACTACCCGATCGCGCTCGGCGTCATGGACCCAGAGCCGGACGGCATGGTTTTGCGGGGCTTCATTACCGACTACGACGCCCGCGACCCAAGCGTTACTGACATCGGGATCGTGATCGAGGTGTCCGACTCGACACTCGAAATGGATCGCGCCGGTAAGGGGCGGCTGTTCGCCAAGTTCGGAATTCCGGTGTACTGGATCATCAACGTGGTGGACCGGCAGATCGAGGTGTACACGAACCCGGATGCGACCGCGAACCCGCCCGCGTACCGCACCCGCACCGACTACGCGATCACCGACGTGGTGCCCGTCGTGCTCGACGGCGTCGCGGTCGCGACGGTCCCGGTCGCCGAGCTCATTCCGTAACGGCGCTTTGACTCCGGCACACGCCCGTCGCGATAATCCCTTCGTCCCACGTCACCTCAAAGGATTACGCTCATGTGCTGCTTCTCCAAGCCGGTTGACGCGGTCGCGGACACCAACATCTTCGCCCGCGAGGCGAAGGGCGGGGGGCAGTTCCTCGCCTACAGCATGACGTTCGCGGCCGGCGAAGACCTCGCGATGATCCTCCCCGTCCCGACGCCGAAGGCCAGCGCCGAGGACGCGGTGACGTTCATCAGCCTGCAAAAGTACGCGGGCTTCTTCGACGACATGCGCAAGGGCTTCCCGGTGCCGCCGCCGCGCGGCCCGGACAAGGACGACAGCAAGGGGCCGAAACCGGGCGGCCTCGCGGTGGTGGAGGTGGGCGACTTCATCGCGTCGTTCGTGCCCGCGATCAAGGACTTCGCGCGCCTCGACGAGAAGTTCCGGCTGCCCGACGGCGTGTGGGACAAGCTGCCGCAGTACAAGGACTTCGGGTTCGCGGTGTTCAAGCTGAAGAAGCCGGGGAAGGGGCAAAGCAAGGTTCACCCGATGGCGTTCGAGTTCCCGCGCCTGGACAAGAAGGTGCTGTTCTTCCCGACGGTCCACATCCACGACGGCAAGGTGTCCGCGAAGGCCGGGTTCGACCACTCGCTGTTCTGCCAGGTGAGCGGCGACGCGCCGCTGCGGTGGGAGGAATCGCCGGAACTGGCCGACGCGTTCGTGAAGGTGAAGGCGGCCGAGGGCGTCGTGGACGGCAACGCCCACGTGTACCGCAAGCTAATGAAGAGCACCTTCGACAACAAGGACGTGCTGGTATGAGTGCCATGCCGACCGCGAGCCGTCCCGTGCCGGACACGCTGCTCAAGCTGAAGGGCTTCTACCGGCTGTCGGTCGATCAGTACCACGCCATGATTCGGGCGGGTGTGTTCGTCGAGAGCGAACCGGTCGAACTGCTCGAAGGTTATCTCGTCGATTCGCCGCGCCCGCTCTCACCGCGTGCGGCGGTCGCCCGAACGCGCGTCCACAAGGCGCTGTTTCGCGTCGAGCCGGCGGGGTGGGCGTTCTTTCCGCTGGGGGCGCTGACGCTCTCGGACAGCGAACCGGAGCCGGACTTCTCCATCGTCCGCAGCAATGCCGACAGTTACCGCATACGTTTCCCTGGCCCCGGCGAAATCGGTCTGGTCGGTGAAGTCTCGGAGTCGTCGCTCGCGTTCGACCGTTCTGAAAAGGGCCGCATGTACGCCCGCGTGGGCATCCCGGTGTACTGGATCATCAACGTGGTGGACCGACAGGTCGAGGTGTACACCGATCCAGACGCCCCTACGGAAGTGCCCGCGTACCGCACCCGCACCGACTACCGCCCCGGCGACGCGGTGCCCGTCACGCTCGACGGCGCCGCGGTGGGCACGATTCCGGTAAGCGAACTGCTGGTGTGACCGCGGCGCTATTCGGTCGGTCGCAGCCGGCGTTCTTGTTGTTCAAACCAGTCGATAAACCCGGTCGCGGCGGTGAGGAACGCTTTCGCTGATACCCGGACGCACAGCCCGACGTTGGCCGGGAACGCCCGCGACAAGATGTGAACGTCTCCACCGGGCGGGCGGAACAGGAACGACGCGAACCCGCCGTCGAATTGTTCGCCCCAATTCGTCAGGAAGTCGAATCGGCCGTACTCGGTCCAGTCGAGCCGCATTTCCTCGCGCGTGCGGCGGTCGTGTTCACCGAGATCGATGTCGCCTTGATAACCGTAGAGCAAGGTTTTCAGAAAGTTCCATTTGCCTGCGTCGCTGAACGCCGCCAGTTCAGGTGTCCACAACTCGTCGAGGTGTTCCGCCAGCCATTTGAAGCTGTGGTACGACGGATATAGCCCGCAGTGCCGTTCGTCGATTTTGCCGAGCGCAAGCCGCCGACACCACACGCACATGTGGCCCCACACGGCACTGCCCGGCATGAGGCCCGGTTCGACATCGGCTTCGATTGCGAATTCCGAAGGATCGCCGAAGGTCATCGGTCAATCCCCGCCGCCGGTGTCGAACTCGTCGAGCAGGTGGCCGAGCTTGTCCCGCTTCGTTTGCAGGTAGTCGCGGTTGTGCGCGCCGGGCAGCATCTGGATCGGGATGCGCTCCACGATCCGCAGCCCGTAGCCCTCCAGACCGATCACCTTCCGCGGGTTGTTCGTCAGCAACCGGATGTCGCGGACGCCGAGGTCGTGCAGAATTTGCGCGCCGATGCCGAAGTGCCGCAGGTC
>JAYUBA010000537.1:0-6359 GCA_043741075.1 Frigoriglobus sp. | reverse complement strand
CGACGGGGTGATCGGAGCAACCCGCGCCGCTACCCATCAACTCGGCCCTCGTCTCAGTTCAGTCCGGCGGCGCGCTGCCGCCAGCGGAGCAGCGTCTCCGGCGGCACCTTCGCGTCCAGTGCCTGCCACGCGTTCTCCGCTTCCGTCAGCGCGTCGTCCGGTTTGGTGCCGGTGCCGATCTTCCGCACCGCGGTGCCGGCCGCCGCGACCAGCGCCCCGCGGTCCGGCCCGCGCAGCCCCAGCGTCGGGTTCTTCACCGCCTGCTCGACGTAGTGCCGCATCGCGTCCTGGAGCGCCTTCGACCGCGCCTCGTCGAACCCGTACCCGAGCCATACCACGATCCGCTCGCGGTCCAGGTGCGCGATCCGCGTCGGGCCGGCACCCAGACCGGGCGTGGCGACCAACTCCGCGCCGCGGGCAGGGCCGCCGAGTTCGGCCAGCAGGTCGAACGCCGCGTCCGCGTGCGGGCACCGCGTGCGGACGACGCCCAACCGCCCGCCGGCGAAGTGCGGGACGTAGTTCGCGTTGGGGTCCGGCATCACCTTCCCCTGGTCCGCGTGGTAGTAGTTGCGCGTGCCGGGCAGCCCCGCCAGCCCGAACCGCGGCGGCACGGCCCCGCCCTCGCGCGGCAGCCGGGCCAGTTGGTCGAGCGACAGCACGGCCATCACGGCGCGCCCCTCGGCCAGCGCCGCGGCCGGGTCGTCGTTCCCGTCCGGCGGCAGCGCCTTCGACGCGTGCAGCCCGGCCAGCCACTCCGCCGCGAGCCGGAACCCGTCCGACTTCAGCCGCGACTTGCCGGTCACCACGGAGAAGTGGAACGCGATGGCGTCGCGGTTGCGGCCGGCGCGGGCCGCGAGTTGCACGTCGTTGAGCGCCTCGCGGTCGATGGACGACGCGACCCGGCCGAGCAGGTCGAACGCCCGCTCCGGGTCGGCCGGTAGCGGGGGCAGGCTGGGCTTCTTGTCGAGCGCGGCGAAGCCCGCGGCGACACCGGCAAACTCCTCCCAGGTGACAGGGACGGCCGGGGCCGGGCGCCCCTGCTTCGCGAACTCGGCCGCGACGGTCGCGTCGGCCAGTCGGTCCGCCCGATAGACCAGGACGAAGCCGTCGCCGGTGAGTGGCACGGCGAGCGTCTGCCCGCCCCATTCGACCAACCGCTCGCCGTAGGCCGGGAGCAGGCCGAACCACTGGAACGGGTTGTCGCTCGCCCGCAGTTTGACGGGCACCGGCGTCAGCAGCCCCGGCTCGCCCCATTCGCCCAGGTGCCCAGCCGGGATGATGCCGATGTCGCTGTCGTCGGCCGGCGTCATGGCCCCGCGCCGGACGACGACCTCCGCCCCGGTGCGGACCGCCCACGCCTTCGCCATCGGGGCGACCGCGTCGGCGACCGCCGCGTCCGGGCAACTGAGGGTGAGCTTCCGGCCGTCGAACGGCTTCGGAGGCGCGGTCCCGGCGGGGCGGACCTCGTCACACCCGACCAGCGCGAGGAGGCCCGCGCCGAGGGCGAGCGACGCGGCAACGACGAGTGCGACGGCCCGCGGCCGGGTGTGCGGAATCGGACGAACAGGATGTTGCATCGCGGACGCCCCGTAACGTACAATAACCCAAACGGCTACCGGGTTCAGCCCAGAACCCTCTCGCAGCCCGTACTCAGTGAACGTAACCCCCACACGGGGGACACGGCAAGTCGGCTCCACTCCCCCGCGCGGTCCGCGACCGCGGGTGTGGTGGCCCCGGCCGTAGTTTTCCACCGTCCCGGCGCGCCGGGCGCTACCCCCGCGAAGGCGGACAAACATGAACGTCAGCTTGGTCGTCGCGACGGGGGCACACGAGGGCCGCCTCATCCCGCTCGCCGGCCCGCAGTTCCTCATCGGCCGCGACGAGCAGTGCAACCTGCGCCCGGCGAGCCAGGCGATCAGCAAACTGCATTGCGGCGTGCTGGTGCGCGACGGCCGGGTGTACGTCAAGGACTACGGCAGCACCAACGGCACGCTGGTCAACGACGTACTCGTTCAGGACGCGGAGGTTCTGGTTCAGGACGGCGCGTCGATCCGGGTCGGCCCGCTCGACTTCCGGCTGAAGGTCGAGAGGGAACCCGCGAACGCGGACGGCACCCCATTGCCGGGCGGGTCGAAGGAGGCCGCCGCGCTGGCCGCGGTGAAAGCCACCGCCGCGCCCGCGAAGGCCCCGGCCCGCGACACCACCCCCAACCCGGTGCGACCGGGCGCCTCCGGCACTGTCCCGCAGCCGGGGGCGCGGCCCGCCAAGCCGGCCTCGCAGCCCGGCACCAAACCCGTCGCGCCGACCAAGCCGGGCGGCTCGAAAGAGGCGGTCAAGCCCGGTTCCCAGGAGACGCCCGCGCTGTCCTCGTCCGAGTCCGTCAGCGACGCCGACCACGACCGCATCGCCGCGATGCTCCTGGGCATGGACGACGACGGCAACGGGAGCGTGCCCGACGGCAGCACCGTGATGGACATCCCCTCGCCACTCGCGGGCGAGGCGGCCAAGGCCGGCGACAAGAAGGACGACAAGTCGAAGGTGGTGCAGACCCGCGAGGAGATGAGCAGCACCGCCAACGACCTGCTCCGCAAGTACATGCGCCGGCCCAAGTAGCCCAGACCAGGGGTTTCAACCCCTGGTGGAGACCGCCTCCTTCATGCCTTTCGCGCTTCCCCCCGGCTGGTCCGGCCGCACGCTCGCCGGCGTCCGCACCAAACTCCTCAACTGGTTCGACAACCACCAGCGCGACCTGCCGTGGCGCCGCGCCGCGGACGGCACCGCCGGCGGCCCGCGCGACCCGTACCGCGTCTGGGTCAGCGAGGTCATGCTCCAGCAGACCACCGTGGCCGCGGTGGTGCCGTACTTCGAGCGGTTCGTCGCGGCACTGCCGGACGTTCACGCACTCGCGTCCGCCGACGAGCAACAGGTGCTGAAGCTGTGGGAGGGGCTGGGCTACTACCGCCGCGCCCGACACCTGTACGCGGCGGCACGGGCGCTGGTTCGCTCGCACGGCGGGGCGCTGCCCGACGACCCGGCGGTGTGGGACGCGCTGCCCGGCGTCGGCCGGTACATCCTCGGCGCGGTCCTGTCGCAGGCGTTCGACCGCCGGCTGCCGATCGTCGAGGCGAACAGCCTCCGCGTGCTGTCGCGGCTGTTCGGCTACCGCGGCGACCCGCGCGCGGGTGAAGGCAAGGCGTGGGTGTGGGCCGCGGCCGGAGCCGTGCTCCCCGCGAAGCGGTGCGGCGACTTCAACCAGTCGCTGATGGAACTCGGCGCGCTGGTGTGTACGCCGGCCGCGCCCGAGTGCGGCACGTGCCCGCTCGCGGCCAACTGCGAGGCGAAGCGCCTGGGTTTGCAGTCCGCGATTCCGCCGAAGAAGAAGCCGCCGGTGATCGTCGAGGTGAGCGAGGTCGGCATCGTCATTCGCCACGGCGACAAGTTACTCGTGTGCAAGCGGCCGGCGGACGCGGGGCGGTGGCAGAACATGTGGGAAGTGCCGCACGCGCCCCGCGCCGACGGCGAGGACGTGTCGGCCGCCGCGGCGCGAATGGTGAAGGAACTGACCGGCTTCGAGGTGGAACCCGGCGCGGAGGTGGCGACGATCAAGCACGGCGTCACGCGGTACGCGATCACACTGGTGTGCGTCGAGGCGGCGCTAACCGGCGGCGCGTTCGCGGCGGGCGCTTACGCCGAGGCGAAGTGGGTGACGCCGGCGGAACTGGCGGCGTTCCCGGTGAGCGCGCCGCAGCGGAAGCTGATGACGGCCCTGACCGACCCGACCCGCCAACCGCGGCTGTTCTGATGTCGCGCGGCGGCGAAATCCTCGGCACGCCCGGCTACATGCCGCCGGAGCAGGCGTCCGGCGTGGTCACCAACATCGGCCCCGCCGTCGATGTATACGCGCTCGGCGCGGTGCTGTACGAGTGCCTCACCGGACGGCCGCCGTTCCAGGCACCGGACCCGATCCAGACGCTCATGATGGTGCTCACCCGCGAACCGGTCCCGCCGCGGACGCTTCAACCGGACGTGCCCCGCGACCTCGAAACGATCTGCCTGAAGTGCCTGGAGAAGGCGCCGAAGAAGCGGTACGAGTCGGCGCGGGAACTGGCCGACGACCTGCGCCGGTTCCTCGACGGGCGGCCGATCGTCGCGCGCCCGGTCGGCGCCATCCGCTTCACGCTCCGGGCCGATTGTCAACCTCCGGGCGCAGACGGCGGATCGCCTCGAAGAGTTTCTGGCCGCATCCTTCATGGACGCGCCAACTCTCCCCCGTGCCGGTCTCAACGCTGAACCGCTCATCCCCCTCGGAATCCTTCGCGATGACCAGCCGGGCAATCGCCGGCAGGGCGACCTCGAAACTGGGGCCGAGGCCCGCATAGGGGCTCGACACCCTCAGCCGGTCGCCGCGGATCAGAACCCGGTAGGTGCCCCCCTCTACGATTCGCGGTCCACAAACCGCCGCGATCCATCCGAGCCCGAGAACCCCTGAGATCGCCAACCCGCCGATCCATACCGGCTCGCTTTTGAGGCGGGTGAACAGCGTGAGCAGCGCGAAGCCCACGAAGGCCGCCAGGGAGCACCCCACACCGACCAGTGCGTTGGTCCTCGCATCCAGTTCCCAGAGGAATTCGGGCTTCTCACTCACCGACGGGCACCTGCTCGATGCGTGATTCGGCAATCCCGAGGGTGGGTCGATATCCGACATGCCGGTGCCGAACGCAGCCCTGACGCCGAGGCTCTTGCACCATTGTGCGCGACAGTATCGGGTGGGGCAAGTGGGCACAGGTTCCCACCTTCCACACACAGAAAGCCCCCGACTCGCAAGGAACAGGCTCCGGATTCGGTTTCACCCTACGCCGGGGCCGCCGGCCTGTTGGTCGGGACCACTCCGCCGACCGCGTTTCACGCCGCGTTCACCAACACGCCAGCCGAACAGCGGTTGGAGGTACGGTACATGGGCGAGCGGTCCGAGAGCGCCGCGGCACCGTCCGCACCGCTCCGGGCGACCGAGCCGGCCCATGTCGCTCCTCCGGGGTCCGCTTGAACCCGCGCCCATTCTGCCGTTTGCACTCGTAAACCGGGCGCGCGACCGCTACAATACCACCGTGCGCCCGCGGGCCGGATTCACCCGCCACGGGCACCTTTCTTTCCCCCGCATCCACTGAGGCACGTACGGAACATGCATAAGGCCAAGGAAGAAGCGATCGAGGTCGAGGGCCGCGTCATGCAGGCGCTCGCGAATACCACGTTCCGCGTCGAGTTGGACATCGGCGGCGAGGTGATCGCGCACATCGGCGGCAAGATGCGCAAGCACTACATCCGCATCATCCCCGGCGACCGCGTGAAGGTCGAGGTGTCGCCGTACGACCTGACCAAGGGCCGGATCACGTTCCGCATCCGCAACTGACGCGCCCGCGGGGGTGGAGTAGCAGTCAACTCGTCGGGCTAATCCCCCGGAACCGTGGGTGCGAATCCCACCCCCCGCGCTGTCACGAAATCGAGACTCGATTCCCACGGGAGCAGGATCATGGCGAAGGGCAACAACTCGCAGGGCAAGGAGAAGAAGAAACCGAAGAAGGACGTGAAGGCGCCCCCGGTCAAGTCGCCGCCGCCCCCGCCGAAGAAGAAGTGACATCCCGCTCCCGGCGTGCGGGGCGCGCCCGCGCCCCCGCCCGGTCCGAATCGCCCGACGCCCTCATCACCCATCACCGAGGCACCGCACCATGTCCACCCGACCGACCGCGAAGCAGCAGGTGCAGGCCATGTTGGATCGCGGGTGGCAGTGGCGGGACGAGTACTCGGACGTGCTGGTCCACCCCGACGACTACAACATGTTCGCCACGTACAACCGGGCGGACGACACCCTCACCCTGTCGCCGGCGCTGGTCGCGGCGCTCGCGCTGGTGATCCCGACGCCGGCCGGCAAGAACCCGCGGTACTGGCGCGACGAGCAGAAGGCCAAGTCGGTCCGGCGCTGACCGCGCCGGCGGTCACTTCGCGAATCGGACGGACTTCACGAACGCGTCGAACGCGGTCTTCTGGGCCGCGACATCGACGGCCGGACCGGCCATCCGGACGTACCACGTCTGCTCGCCGCGGCGCACCACCACGGCTACGACGCGCGGGGTGACCTTGCCCGCCACGTCCGGGCCGGTCGCGTCCATCGCGTGCCCGGCGAGTCCGCCCACTTCGATCGGGTGCAGCGCCTTCGGCACCCCCTTCTCGTCCAGTTCCTTCAGTCCCACTTGAGCGCGCCAGCGGTTGACGTTTGCCGTCAACCCGCCGCCGTCGCCGTCGAGCGCGGTGAGCGTGATCGCGACGGCCGTCTCGCCCTCACCGACGCGGAACCGGGCCGTCGC
>JAYUBA010000536.1:0-6359 GCA_043741075.1 Frigoriglobus sp. | reverse complement strand
AAGTACGTGACGGAGCCGCGCGCGGGACAGACGGGACCGCGAGACAGAGTTCCCGAAGCATTTCGGGGTGAGGTTGGAGGGTCAGCACTGACGATCAGCGTCAGCTTGCGGTTCACAAGCATGATGACCGACCCCGGTGAAACACTTCTCGCAACTCGCGCCTCTCTCGACCAGAGAGGCGGCTGTCGAACGGCGCGGTAAGGGCGTTATTTTACCGGGCACAAGAACCAGTCCCGCTGGGGCGTCTCGATCGTCCCCGCTGCCGGAACCGGATCCCCTGTCTGTCGGGCGACGGACCACCGGCAGGCGTTTGCCACGGTGTCCCCTGACGGCCTGTTGCCGTCGGACAAATCGCGGAGAACCGGGAGCGACTGCTTTGCCTGCATCCGCCCCAGGGCGACCGCCGCCATCCGCCGGACGCGCTCGTCGTCGTGCCCCATGGCCCCGTCGCCGGTGAGCCGCGTTTCGATCAACTCGACGAGTTCGTCCTCCGGTTTCCCCTCGTGAAGCAACCCGAGCGCCCAGATCGCCGCGGCGCGCGTCTCCGCGCCGACCGGGGTGAACTCCGGTGGCATCCCCGCGCGGAGGAACCGCGGGACGAGCGCCCGAAGTGTGGGGTCGGCCGGTCGGTATCGGGCCTGCCCGAGAAACTGGACGAGGTGGGACAGGTGGCGGTCGAGGGCTTCGGCCGTCGCCCCCCCCAGTCCGGCCGTGGGGCCCGACCGGAGCAGATCCGCGTGCCGGCGGCGGACGTGGTCCAGTACCGCCGGCAGTGTTTCAGGGGCGGCCAGTTGTCCCAGCCCCCAGGCCGCCGCCACGAACACATCTGGTCGGTCCGACTTCAACAGCTCCGCCATCCGCCCCGCCGCGGGCTTGTGCCCGAGTTGTGCGAGCAGGATCGCGGCTTGCTCTTGACCCCGCCAGTTCGCGGTCAGAGTTTGCATCGCCCCCTCGGTCACGGCCGGCCGCCAGTTCGCGGCGGCCAGATCGCGGAGGCACCGACGCGCGCGAACTCGGACATCCGGGTGCGGATCGGACAGCGTGCGGGTGAGGCCCCGGACGTGCTCAGCCGAAGGGGTCCGGAACATGGCCTCGACTCCGTGCCCCCGCACTCCGGCGGCCGGGCTGGCCAGGGCCGCGGTCAGAACCGGGAGGACGTGCTCGGCGCCCAACTCCGTCAGGCGGGTCAGGGCCGCCTCGGCCACAGCCGGCTCGGCGTCTTGCGCGAGCCGTTGGAGCAGCCCGATTGCTTCCGCCCCCCCGTGCCGCCGGAGGACCGAGGCCGCGGCAAGGCGGGCGGTCGTCCCGCGCGGGGTCGCGTCGCCGGCCAGCCGCCCGGCGTCGGCCTCGGACCCCGCGGTGCGAATCTCGCCGAGCGCGCGCGCGGCGGCGAGTCGGACCGGGGGGGGGGCCTCCGGGGACAGGGCCAGCTCGCGGAGGCGGACGGCCGCCCGTTCCTCCCGAACCGTGCCCAGGCACCGCACCGCGAGCAACAGACCGTGACCGTGCGGGGGCGGCCGGCCGATGCGGTCGAGCCAGAGGTCGCGCGCGGGCTTGTAATCCCAACGGGCGAGGGCCAGTTCGAGCACGTTGCGCAGGTCGGGGTCGCCCGCGGTGGCGAGGCCCAGGAAGGCGGGGGCGGCGCCCCGCGCGTCCAGCGCAACGAGCGCCCGGGCGGCGGACGCCAGCACCGCCGGGTGTTGGTCGGGGCGGTCGAGTAGCCGAATAAGGGCGGGGGCGGTCGCCGCAAGTCCCGGCATCCCGGTCTCGTGGGCCGTTGCGATCGCGAGGGCCGCGCGGCTCTGCACCTCCCGTTCGGGCCGGTCGAGGGCCACGAGCCAAAGTTCCGCCAGTCCCTTGGGATACGTCTTTACCGCCCGCGCTACGGGGATTTCCGGGTCGCGGTACATGCCCGAATCCGGTTCGTCGCCCTGGGCGAGTCCGCCCGCGCCGGCGACGAGGACGAACGCGAGCGGGAACCGGCGGAGTCCGGAGGTTCTGGTCAATGCGGTCGGCACGGCGATGGTCTCCGAGGTCCGGATCGTCACTCCGGCTTGCACAACCGTCTGGTCCGGACGATCAGGACGACGAGTAGTGCGAAACTGGCGCTTCCGATCACCCACCAGTTCGCCGGGAGGAGATCGTAGCGGGCAAAGCCGGGCACGTCCGCGGCACTGAGGGCGGCGGCCACCGGGTCGATCATCAACACCGTCTGGACCGCCGTGTGGCTGAACGGCGCCTCGCGCCCGAGCCAAACCAGGAGCGGGGCGACGCAGACGAACGCGAGCACCAGATACGACCCGGCCGTCGCGCCGGCCGTCGAGCGGAACAGGCTGCTCGCGACCGCCCCGACCAGGACCGCGAACGCGGCCATCATGCCCAGGCACATCAGAACCCGCCCGATCCGCGGGGCCGTCTCCGGTTGCACGGTCGCCAGCACCGCGTACCCCGGCATGGTGGCGCACAGGAGGAGCAGAACCGGCCACACGGCGCTCATCAACTTCCCGCGCAGCATCGCCCCCGCGGAGAGTGGGGTCATCCGCAGAAGTTGCCACGTCCCGCCCTCCCGCTCCGCACTGATGAGCCCGGCCGAGAGGCTGGGGACGAACAGCACCAAGAGCGCCGCCTGCAAGAGCACGAGCGCCCCGCCGATCACCTCCACCTCCCAGCCGAGCGCCCCGGACACCGCGGCGTAACTCAGGGCGAGCGAGAGGACCGCCGTGCCGGCGAGCAGTCGCACGGTCCAATGGGCGCGGCCGAACCGCCGGGTGCGGAGTTCCTTGACCAGCACCGGATTGAAGAGCAGGCTCGTCCCCCCCGACCGCCGGTTCGGGTCTACGAGGAACAGGAGGCGGCGGACCGCCCGCGCCCACGCCGACCGGTCGTCGGTCATCACCCCGGCGGGCCGGGGGCGGTCGAGCGGGGCGGCGGCCAGCGCGCGGATCGCCGCCGCCGCGAGAAGGCCGCTCGTCACGAGCGCCACGCACGCGTACCGCGCGACGGCCCCGCCGCCGTACTCTTCGCCGGGCAGCCCGAGCCTCCCGTGGCCGACCGCCTCCATCGCGGCCGGGACCGGGGAGAGGGCGGCCAGCCAGGCCGCGAGGGCCGCCGTGGTGGGGGTGTCGCGCGGCAGCAGCCAGTGGGCGGTGAGGGGCAGAACGGACAGGGCCAGCACCGCCGCGTATGTGGCCCGCAGGGCGCCGTCGGCCCCTTGCGCCCGGCCGCTCACGAACAGCCCCACGGTCGCGATTTGGACGGCGGCCACGGCCAAGACCGCGTAGAGCAGGCCCACCCCGCCGGTCACGGTCGAGCCCCCGAGGGCGTAACTCGCGGCCGCGCCAGGAAGGGTGAGGGACAGCAAGATGGCCGTGAATCCCAGGATCCCGCCCAGCTTCCCGGCGTAGATCGACCACGGGCGCATTGGTGAGTTCAACAAGAGCGCCAGTGTCCCGCGCGTCCGCTCCCGGACGATGGCGGTCGCCGGGAACGCCGGGAGCACGAGCAGCAGACCGGTCAGCAGGCCGTACCCGAGCGCGCGCAGGACCCCGAGCGCGGCGGTCCCGCCGAGATCGCCCACACCGCCCGCCGGCCAGTGGAACAGGACCAGGGTGCCCGTAATCAGCGCGCAGCCGACCAGTATCGCGACCGCGGCGCGCGTGCGGAGTACGTCGAGCAGTTCGCGACGGACGATCGGGTTCACGGCGCACCCTCCGGGGCGCCCGCGGCGGCCTCGGCCTCGCCCGCCCGTGCCGCGGTCATGAACGCTTCCTCCAGGTCGGTCTGCACCTCCCGGAACTGCGCCACCCGCGCGCCGGCGGCGACCAATTCCGCCAGCAGCCCGGCGAGTTCCTCTTCGCTCTCGGCCGTGCGGAACCGGACGGCCAGTTCGGCCGCCGAGGTCGAGACCTCGGTCCCCGCTTCCGCGTGCCCGCGGACGACCTCCGCCACCCGGCCGAGCCCGTCGGCACGGGCGAGGAGGACTTCGATGGTCCGCAACGGGCTGAGTTGGCGGGCGACCTCGTCGAGCGTGCCGGACGCACGAAGCCGCCCCCGGACGATGATGGCCACGCGGTCGCAGACCCGCGCCAGCTCGGGGAGGATGTGACTGGTGACGATCAGCGTCTTCCCCCGGCCGGCCAGGTCGAGCAGCAACTGCCGCATCTCGATCCGGGCCGGCGGGTCGAGCCCGTTGGCCGGTTCGTCGAGGATCAGGACGACCGGGTCGTGAAGGAGGGTTCGCGCGAGGGCCATGCGCTGCCGCATCCCGTGGCTCAGGCTCTCGACGAACAGGTCCTTGAATCCCGTGCACCGGGTCATCTCGAGAACCTCGTCGATCCGTTTCGCCCGCGCCCGGCGGGGGATGCCGAAGGCCGCGCCGAAGAAGTCGAGGTACTCGCCGACCCGCATGTTGTCGTAGGAGCCGAACGTGTCCGGCATGTACCCGATGAGCCGCTTCAGCGCGCGGGGGCGGGCGGCGCAATCGACCCCGGCGACGGTCGCCGTCCCGCCCGTCGGGCGGGCGAGCCCGACGAGGATCTTGATTGCGGTCGTCTTGCCGGCCCCGTTCGGCCCGATGAACCCGAGGATCTGGCCCCGCCCGACGGAGAGCGTCAGGCGGTCCAGGGCCACGAACCGGCCGTACCGCTTCGACAAGTCCCGAACTTCGACGACCGACCCGTCCGTCCCCATGTGCGTCCCCCCGACCGGGCAATGCCGCCCGCGTTACCGATCTACGGCCCGCCCCACGACCTCGAGGCCGAGCGCCTCGATCTGCCACTTCACCGCCGTCTCGTCGTGGCGGACCGGGTTCGCCCGCCCGTCGGGCCCGAGCCGTTCGCTCACCGACACGTCCACGGACAGCCCGCCGGCCGGGTCGGTCCGGAGCAACCGCGGGTCGGTGATATCGACCCGGACCGGCCCCCCCGGGCTTACCGCTGCGAAGAGCGCGACGGCCTGCCCGTCCGCCAACGCGGACACGGAGAACGTGCGCGCCGGGGCGCGGACCCGGGCGCGGAGGGTGGCCCGCTCGATCGCCAGAGGGAGCGCGGACGGCGGCAACTGGAACCGCAGGCGCATCTGGGTCGGTTGGGACTGGTCCAGTGTCGGTCGAACGCTCCGGCCGTCGATCACCGCCGCGTACGGGATGAACCCGTTGGGGACGGTGACCGAAGTTCCGCCCGCCGGCGGGCCGAATTCGATCGGGACGACGAGCAGGGCGGTCCCGACGGTGCGCTCCGCGCCCCCGACGGCGAACGGAATGTCCCCCGTTTCCGCCCAGACGAAGAGCCGGTCGCGGTCCCCCAAGGCGGTCGGCCCCGGTCGGGCCAGAAGGCTGCGATAGATGTCCTGTCGCCGCTGTTGGCGGTCGGATAGTACCGCCCCCGGCAGGTACTGACCGGTGGGCAGGATGTCGTCCGAGCCGGCCCGGAACGAGCCGTCGGCCCCGACGCGCGCGGCGACCACGGTGCCCGACCGGGTGAGGACGAGCGCATCGACCGGGTTCCGGAACGTTCCGGTCGTCAACCGCCCTTCCAAGCCGTCCGGGCCGAACCGCCCCGCGGCCGTGACGCCGGGACGACTCGTGGACCGGAACGGCCCCATCCGCACTCCCGCCGGGAACGTGAGGTTCTCCCAGTGCCAAGCGTCGAGATCGGTCTGGATCCGTTGCCGGGCCTGCCCCTCCAGACCGATCGTGTCAAGGTCCACCGCGCCGCCGCGCTCCGAGCCTAGTTGGACGGTCCCGGATGTCGGGCTGTACACCGCGAACAGCCCGCGCCACGCGGCTTCCCCGTTCTCGGGCGTGACCTCCACCACCGCGACCACTGCGGCCGTCGGCGGGACGGCGTGCCGGGATGTCGCCCCGACGGCGACAAAGACCCCGGCCGCGGCAACCGCGATCCCCGGCCCGTACAGACCGATCCGTTCGGGCGCGCGCGACCGGCGGAGCCAGACGCCGAGCGCCAGAACCCCCGCCACGAACCCCGCGAGGATCGCGGTCGCGGTGCCCCGCCCGACGACCTCGTACCCGATTTCCGCCGCCAGCAGTGGGGCGAGATCTTCCGGACGGAGGGCCTCCGGCTCGGGTTCCGGGTAGAGGTGCCCCGACAAGCCCTCGAGTGCCCCGAGAGGGACCGGAATGTCCTTCGCGTGCTCGAACCTGGACGGTTGGTCGCGCGGGGCCCGCGCCCGATACCACCCGCGCCCACCGAGTGTGGTGAACACGACCCGCCCCCGCCCGACCGGTTGGCTGAACGCCGCGGGCCAGCCGTTCGCCTCGAACAGAACTTTCTCCGACCCGGCGAGTAGAACCCGGACCAGTTCGACCGGGTGCTCGAAATCTTGCACCTCGCCCTGGGCGG
>JAYUBA010000535.1:0-1874 GCA_043741075.1 Frigoriglobus sp. | reverse complement strand
TTGAGGTCACAAATTGTGACCTCAAACGTCGGTCGCGGCGGACGACGGTACAACCCACGTGTGTTCACCCTGCTAGGCATCGCGATGCTGTCCAGCGTGCTGCGGTCGGAGACCGCGGTGCGGGTGAACATCGCGATCATGCGCGCGTTCGTTCGGATGCAGCGCCTGTTCGCCACCCCCGGTGACATCGTCACGCAGGTGCAACAACTGGCCGAAACGGTTCAGATTCACGACTCCCAGATCAAAGCCATCATCGACGCCCTGCAACGAATGCTCGCCCCGCCGCCCGACGCCACGAAACGCCGCATCGGCTTCACCGACCCGCGCCCCAACACTTCCACCGAGGAAAAGCAATGAACGTCTTCGATAACCCCCGCGCCCTCGAACTCACCCGCCGGCACTTCTTCGCCTCGTCTGGGCTGTCGCTCGGCGGCATGGCGCTGGCGAGCCTCACCGGCGGCGCCGCGGAACAGGCCCCGATGCCCCGCCCCGGCGCGAACACCGACACCGGCATCGGGGCCGCCCTCCCGCGCACCCACTTCCCCACCAAGTGCAAGCACGTCATCTACCTGCACATGGTCGGCGGCCCGTCCCAGATGGACCTGTTCGACTACAAGCCGAAGATGAAGGACTACTTCGACAAGGAACTGCCGGAGAGCGTCCGCATGGGCCAGCGGCTCACCACCATGACCAGCGGCCAGGCGCGGTTCCCGATCGCGCCGAGCAAGTACACGTTCACCCGGCAGGGCAAGTGCGGCATGTGGATGAGCGAAATGCTCCCGCACACCGCGAAGATGGCCGACGACATGGTGTTCGTCCGCAGCATGAACACGGAGGCGATCAACCACGAGCCGGCCATCACCCACATGCAGACCGGCAACATGGTGACCGGGCGCCCGTGCATCGGCGCGTGGACCAGCTACGGCCTCGGCTCCCTCAACGAGAACCTGCCGCGGTTCGTGGTGATGGTGGCGAAGCCGAGCAACCAGGAGCAGGTGCAGGCGATCTCCGCGCGGCTGTGGCAGTCCGGCTACCTGCCGGGCGAGCACTCGGCGGTCAGCTTCCGCGCGGCCAACGACCCGATCCTGTTCATCAACAACCCGCCGGGCGTGTCCCCGGAGGTCCGCCGCACCACCCTCGACGGCCTCGGCAAGTTGAACGAACTGAACCACGCGCAACTCCTCGACCCGGAGACGCGGACGCGGATGGCGCAGTACGAGATGGCGTACCGGATGCAGACGAGCGTGCCGGAACTCGCGGACCTCGCCAAAGAGCCGCAGACCGTGCTCGACCTGTACGGCCCGGACGTGAAGAAGCCCGGCAGCTTCGCGCACACCGCCCTCACCGCCCGGCGGTTGGTCGAGCGCGGCGTCCGGTTCGTGCAGGTGTACCACAACAACTGGGACCACCACGGCAACCTGCCCGGCCGCATGACCGACCAGACCCGCGACGTGGACAAGCCGTGCTGGGGGCTGATTCAGGACCTGAAGCGGCTCGGCCTGTTCGAGAGCACGCTCGTCATCTGGGGCGGCGAGTTCGGCCGCACCATCTACAGCCAGGGCGGCGTGACCGCGACCAACTACGGCCGCGACCACCACCCGCGGTGCTTCACCATGTGGATGGCCGGCGGCGGGTCGAAGGGCGGCACGATCCACGGCGAGACGGACGACTTCAGCTACAACATCGTGAAGGATCCGGTCCACGTCCGCGACCTGCACGCGACCGTACTGCGCCTGCTGGGCATCGACCACGACAAGTTCAGCTTCCGCTACCAGGGGCTGGACAACAAGCTGGTGGGCGTCGAGAAGGCGCACGTCGTCAAGGAACTGATCGCCTGACGAGAGAAGAGGACTAACCACAGAGGCACAGAGCAG
>JAYUBA010000534.1:0-6371 GCA_043741075.1 Frigoriglobus sp. | reverse complement strand
CTAAGGACGAGGCGAACCCGGAGCGTCAGCGACGGGGTGCGTCCGACGGCACCGACCCGCGACCCGATTGCGGCTCACTTCCCGGCCTTGGCGGCGGCGTACTTGGCCTCGACCGCCTTCCAGTTCACCACGCTCCACCACGCGTCGATGTACGCGGCCCGCAGGTTCTGGTACTTCAGGTAGTACGCGTGTTCCCACACGTCCACGCCGAGCACGGGCACGAGGCCGTCCATGAGCGGGCTGTCCTGGTTCGGCTTCTTGAGCGCCTCGAGCTTGCCGGTCGTCGGGTTGTACACGACCCAGCTCCACCCGCTGCCGAACTGGGTCAGCCCGTTGTCCTTCACCTTGGCCTTGAGGGCGGCGAAGTCGCCGAACGCGTCCTTGACGGCGTCCGCGACGGCACCGGTGGGTTCGCCGCCGGCGCCCGGCCCCATGATCTCCCAGAACAGCGCGTGGTTGTGGTGCCCGCCGCCGTTGTTGATGACCGCCGGCTTGATCCCGGCCGGCACGCCCCCGATGCCGCGGAGCAGCGTCACGATGTCCTGGTTGGCGAGGTCCGGAGCGGATTCGAGCGCCTTGTTCAGGTTGTCCACGTACGCCTTATGGTGCTTGTCGTGGTGGACTTCCATCGTCTTGGCGTCGATGTGCGGTTCGAGCGCGTCGAACGCGTAGGGGAGTGCGGGCAGGGTGTGAGGCATGGGAAGCTCCTGTTAGGGGTGGCGCGCGGAGGTGGACGGTGAGCGGGCCGGGCCGTCCGGCCGGTCCCAGCCAGTGTATGAACGGTCGCGGCGGGCGGGCGCAACTGCCCAGCGGGAGGGGAAAGGGCACGGATCGGTGAACCCGATGGCCGCGGAATTCGTCTTGAGGGTGCCCGGCCCGCGGATACGATGCGAGGTGACCGGGAAGGGTGGCAGAGTGGTCGATTGCACCGGTCTTGAAAACCGGCAACGCCGCAAGGCGTTCCAGGGTTCGAATCCCTGCCCTTCCGCTTCACACGGCACGCCGCTACTTCCGCCCGAAGTACTTGGCGCGGGCGCGGGCGGCGGGATGCGGGTGCCCGGAGAATCGGGGGGGCTTTCGGCACTTTCTCCAAGAAAGCCTCACCATCATCCGACCGGGCCGTGATCCCGGTGGTCCGGTCGTAACGCCTGGCCCCTCTATCCAGGCTGCCCAGTTTACGCTGTTTACCTTTGCAGATTTTACCTCCAGGTCTACCATCGTCAGGACGGAGGGCGATCATCTCCTCCACCCGTCCCGGTTCAAGAGGTAACTCATGTACAGCATCGTGATGTTAACCGCCCTGTCGGCCGGGGCCGATGTCACCCCGCCGCCCGCGGCGGTCGCCGCGCCCGTGGTCGGGTTGGGCGGCAATGGGGTCGTTCTGACCGGGTACACCGGCTCGTGCTACGGGTTGTCCTATCAGGGCCGCCACCACGGCTCGTTCTACGGCATTTACCCCCACACCTACTTCACTTCTCTCGGCTACTCGCTCGCCGGCACGTGCCACGGCGGCGCGCTCGTCATCTACGGACCGGTCGGGGTGCCGCCGGCCACGCCCTACGGCTTCCACACCGGCCTCGCGCCGGTGTGGGGCGCCGGCCCGCCGGTGGTGTTCGGCCGACTGGTGGACTCGCCCGCGGGCTTCGGAAACACCGACTCCCCGAACAAGCCGCCGGAGATGACCATCCCGGTTCCCCCAATGACCAAGCCCGGTTCGGACACCTCTCCGATGGGCGCGAACCTGAAGTTCCAAGTGCCAGCCGACGCCAAACTGTACGTGGGCGGTAAACTGGCCCCCGGCACCGGTCCGGAGCGGGCGTTCATCACCCCGCCGCTGCCGGTCGGGCAGAAGTTCTACTACGAGGTGAGGGCTGAACTCGTGGTGGACGGCAAGACGGTCACCGAGGAGAAGAAGGTGGTCGTGGAGGCCGGCGCGAACCTGACCGCGGCGTTCCCGGTGTTGATCGCCGCCGTCGCGAAGCCGGGCGGCGTTGCCGGGCGGTAGCCAGAGGGCAGAGGACCGCCGCGGGTCCGACGCCCGCGTCGATGGGAATGTGGCCGGTTCGCGGGGCGGGGCTAGAATACCCCGCGTCTCCAACCCTACCGTCCCCGAAACGGCCGGCGCGCCCCCCTCCGGTGGGCGCGGCTCGGCCATCACATCTTCGAGCCGGCATGAACCCCGAGCCGCCGAGCGCCGAGCCGCCCCTGAGTTCGTACGACGGCGGGCCGCTGGGGGCCGGGATCGACTGGGCGGACCCGAACTCCAAACTGGCCCCGCTGTACCTGACCCCGACCGGCGTCCTCGCCGCCGCGGTACTCGGGTTCGCCCTGGTCGTGCTGGCCGCCGCCCCGCTCTGGCACACCGACTTCTGGTCGCACCTCGCCTACGGGGAGTGGATCGCGGCCAACCGGGCGCTGCCGGACCGCGAGCCGCTCGACCCGTTCACCGACAAGTCCGATCGCATGTTCGACGCGATGTGGCTGACGCAGGTCGGCTACCACGGCCTGTTCCGCGCGGGCGGGGCGCTCGCCGGCGGCGACGCCCGGCGGCGGTTCGAGGGCGGCGTGGAACTGGTCCGGTTGGCGCACCTGCTCGCGGCCGTCGCGGTCATCGGGTTCGTCGGGCTGGCGTGCCGCCGGGCCGCGGATTCGGTGCCCTGGGCGGCGTGCGGAATGGTGTTCGTGTTCGCCACGATGCTGTCGGCCCTGACCGTACAGCGTCCGCAGCTCTTCGCGCTGGCGTGCTTCACCGCGCTCCTGTGCGGGCTGAGCCGCCCGGTGCCCACGCGGCGCGCCCTCGTGTGGGTTCCCGCGCTGCTGGTGCTGTGGGCGAACTTGCACGGTTCGTTCATTGTCGGCTTCGGCCTGCTCGGCGCGGTGCTACTGGGGCGTGCGGTGGAAGTATTCCGTGCGGACGGCGGGTCGGTTCGGGCCGTGTGGCGCGACGCTGCCGTTCGGCGGCTCCTGGTCGCGCTCGGTGCCGCGGCCGTAGCGGTCGCGGTGCTCAACCCGCACGGGCCGGGGCTGTTCCTCGATGTCGTCCGGTTCGGCGGGCACCCCAACCTGCGGACGCTCGCGGAATGGCAGCCGCTGGATTTCGCACAGCCGCGCGGCGGGCACTGGGCGTACCTCGTGACGGTCGGGCTTCTCGTCGCCACGCAGGCCGTCAGCCCGCGGCCGTTCACGCCGACGCAGGTTCTGCTCGTCCTGACGCTGGGCGTCTGGCCGCTGTTCCAACAGCGGGCGATGGCGTGGTGGCTGCCGGTCGTGCCGTGGCTGATCGCCCCGCACTGGGTGGCCGCGGTCGAGCGGTGGGGGTTCCGGTTGCCCGCGAGCGTGCCCGACTTCCGCCGGACCGCGTTCGCGGTGCTATTGGTGGCGCTCGCGGCGTTCGTATCGCCCGCGAGCACGTGGGCCAAGACCGGGCGCCCGCGCCCGGTGCCGGTGGCCGTCCACCGCGGCACGCCTTACGACATCGCCGCCGCACTCAGCGGCGACGCTCCGGCCGACCCGGACCGCGTGAAGGAACTGAGCCGGGTGGTGAAGGAGTGGCACGGCGGGCGGTACGTCGGGCGGGTGTTCGCCAGCGAAATTCAGGGCGAGTACCTGCTCCGCGCGCTGCCCCCCGACGCCCCGGTGCTGATGTTCAACCACGCCCAGTTGTTCCCCCCGGCGTACTGGGCCGAGTGCCTCGCGGTGAAGGCGGGCGGCCCCGGCTGGTGGGAGTTCCTGGACCGGTATCGCGTCGGCGTCGTCGCCGTCGAAGCGGACTTCCACCCGAGGCTGTGCGACGAACTCCGCAAGCACCCCGGCTGGGCCGTGGTCGTGGACGAGGCCGGTGCCCCGGCCCGCGACCGCTACTCCCGCCTGTTCGTCGCCGTTCGCAAACCGGAACCGCCCGTCACGCCCACGGGGAAGTCGCCATGAGTGCCGAAGCGCCCGCGCCGCTTATCGCCGTTCGCGGCACCTGGCCGAAGGCCGTACCGCTACTCGTGTTCGCGGGGTTGCTCGCGTACTGCAACAGCTTCAACAAGGCGCTCATCTTCGACGATGTGGCCTGGATCGTGGGCCACCCGGACATCGGGGACTTCGCGCGGTACATGAGCGAGTGGAGCCGGCCGGTCGTGCGGCTCTCCATCCAGTTGAACTACAAGCTCGGCGGGCTGAACCCGGCCGGGTATCACGCGCTCAACCTGGGCGTCCACGTCCTCGCCGCGCTCACGCTATTCGGGCTTGTCCGCCGGGTGGTGCGGCTGCCGCGGTTCGCCGGCCGGTACGACGACCACGCCGACTACCTCGCGTTCGCGGTCGCGCTGCTGTGGCTGGTTCACCCGCTGCAAACGCAGTCGGTGACCTACATCATCCAGCGGTGCGAGTCGATGATGGGGCTGTTCTACCTGTTCGCGCTGTACGCTTGGACGCGGGCCGCGACCGGCGGCGCGCGGGCGTGGTACGCGGCGGCGGTGGGAAGCTTCGCGCTCTCCGCCGGGTGCAAGGAGGTGGCCGCGACGCTCCCGCCGGTGCTGGTGGCGTTCGACCGCGTGTTCCTGGCGGCGTCGTGGCGCGAGGTGCGCGGCCGGTGGCCCGCGTACCTGGCCGTGCTGGCGGTGTGGGGCGGGGTTCTCTTCCCCTACGCCCGTATTGCATTCGGCGGCGGCACGAGCGCCGGCATCGGATTCGGCCTCAACACCGCCACGCCGTGGACGTACCTGCTCACGCAGTCGGAAGTGATCCTCCACTACCTGCGGCTGTCCGTGTGGCCGATGAAGCAGGCGATCGACTACCTCGACTGGCCCATCGCGCAATCGCTCCGCGAGGTGTGGCCGGCGTTCCTCGCGGTGGTCGCGCTGTTGCTGGTCAGCCTCGTGCTGCTGTACCGGCGCCCGGCGGTCGGGTTCGTCGCCTTCTGGTTCTTCGCGCTCCTGGCCCCCACGTCGTCGGTCATGCCGATCATCGACCCGGCGTTCGAGCACCGCATGTACCTCTCGCTGGCGGCGGTGGTGATCGGTGGCGTGTTCGGGGCCCACGCGGTCCTGACGGCACGCGACTGGCCCGACCGCAAGCGCGCGGTGTTCGGGTTCGGTACGCTGGCCGCCGCGGTGCTGATGCTGACCTCCCTCACCTACGCCCGAAACGAGACCTACCGCACGCAACTTTCGGCCCTCGAACACGCGGTCGCGGCCCGGCCGAACAACCCGCGGAACTTCGTGTCGCTCGCCGCCGTGTACCTGAACGTGGGCGAGTTGGACCGGGCGGACGCGGCCATTCGCAAGGCGGAGCCGCTGCCCGGCGCGCGCGACCTGCCCGCCCGGCAGCAGGCCCCGCTGTACGCGCTCCGCGGTAACTTCGCGGAGTCCGAGGCGCTGTACCGAACGCTGCTGTCTCGCCCGTTCCATCCGTTCACCAGCCCGGTGATGTACAAGAACCTGACGTGGGTTCGCATCGCAATGGGCAAGCCGGACCTGGCCGTCGCAACCGTGCGGATTCTGGTAGACCAGCAACCGCACGTGGCCGACAACCAGCTCGTGCTGGCGGCGGCGGAACTGGCGGCCGGGCGCGAACCCGAGGCGCGGGCGGCGGCGGCCGAGGCGGCGCGGCTCGACCCCTCGTTGCCGAAGCGGGCGGCGGTCGAGGCCCGCGGACTGGTGTTCGCCGCGGAGTCGTCGGCGACCCCTTTACTCAAGCCCCGGGCGCTCTGGCAGGCGGCTGCCGCGTGCCTGGCCGACGGCGACCGCGACCCGATGATGCTCGACACGCTGGCGCTGGCCTACGCCGCCAACGGCCGGTTCGCGGACGCCGCCGGTGCCGCCCGTCGGGGCATCGCCGCGGCCGAGGCGAAGGGCGACACCGACTGGGTACTCGCGCTGAAGGCGCGGCTCAAGCTGTACGAAGCGGGGAACGAGTATGGAAAAGGTAAGTGACGCGGACCTTGAGACTGAATCAACGGCCGACCGAACTAACTCGGGTTGCGTCGAAGCGATAACATGAAGTTGTTGCGCCAAGGGGGGATGCGACGTTCTTCAATTGTCACGTTCTCCCCGAACACCTCATGAAGCAGCGCGATCCAGTCCGCGACGAATCGAAAATCCACTTCCTCACCGCTCACATAACGATCACTGATGTGCGAGGCGAGGTTCCCGAGGTTCGGAATCGGCTCCCAATCTTTCAGAATAAAAACTCCGTCCGCCCGGAGGAGCCGATCGGCCTGGCGCAGGAGTTCGACACGGTCCTTCGGGGGAACGTGATGCATGACGTCTCCCAAGATGATCAGATCGAACTCCCCCGCGTGCTGGTTGGCAACCTCTTCGGCCGCCACAACACGGAAGGTAACTCGCCCGACGGGTCCGCGGTAGAGCCGCCCGGTTCGCGGG
>JAYUBA010000533.1:0-6380 GCA_043741075.1 Frigoriglobus sp. | reverse complement strand
TCTTGATCTGCGTCCTCCGCGTCATCTGCGGCGCTTTCGCTTTTTCGCTTACAGCCCTTCGACCTCGTGCCCCTTGCGGTAGGTCTTCCGCACGAACTTGTTGGCGTCGTCGTTGTTGGTCACCTTCACCGCCTTCGTGTCCCACTTCAGATCGGTTTTGGGGAAGCGCGTGGCGAGGCAGCCGAGCAGTACCATCTCCGTGAGCGGACCGGAGTAGCTGAACGGGGCCGATGTCTGCCCGTTCCCGCGGACCGCCTCGACGAACTGCAGGTAGTGGTCGTCGCCCTTCACGTCCGGCATCTTGAAGTCCGCGAACTTCTCGCCCAACAGGATCGGCTGCGCGCCCGAATCGTATTGCGAGTACATCACTCCTTCGGTGCCGATCAGGATCGAACCCTGACCGTCGAGCGGGAGCTTGCCGATGTGTTCGACGACCTCCTTCGGTGGGCGGGCCTTGCCGTTGTACCATGTGAGCGCGACGGTGTCGGTGGTGAACTTGCTGCCGGGGAACACGTACTTCACCTGCACGTCGAGCGACCAGTTGTAGTCGTTCGGGCCGGGCAGTTCCGAGCGGATCGAACTCGGGTTGCCGACCCCGATCGCGCCGAACACCGGGTCGAGGATGTGGCACCCCATGTCGCCGAACGTGCCGGTGCCGAAGTCGAGCCGCTTGCGCCAGTTACCGGGGTGGTAGTAATCGCCGGCGATGAACGGTCGGTCGCTCGCGACGCCGAGCCACTGGCTCCAGTTCAGCCCCACCGGTACCGGGTCCTTCTTGTCCGGCTTCGGCGCGGTGTCGCCCCACGACTTGCCGCTCCACGAGTGAACTTCCTTCACCTTGCCGATGACGCCGTCTTGAATCAGCTTCACGACGAGCTTGTGCTTGCGGGCGGAGTGAATCTGAATGCCCATCTGCGTGACGACCTTCTTCTCCGCCGCGACTTCAGTGAGCCGGCGGGCTTCGTAGATGGTTTGGGTGAGCGGTTTCTGGCCGTACACGTGCAGCCCGCGGTTGAGCGCCCGCATGGCGATCGGGGCGTGCATGTGGTCGGGCGTCGAGACATTCACCGAGTCGAGTTCCTTCTGCTTGTCGAGCAAGGCGCGATAGTCGCCGTACACCGCGCAGTCGGGGAACCGGACGTGCAAATCGCCGATCCGTTTTGAATCGACCTCCGCGACCGCGACCAGCTTCAGGTTCTTACTGGCGGTGAGCGAACTGATGTCGGCGCCGGCCATGCCACTGGCGCCGAAGCTGGCGTGCAGGACGGTTTCACTGGGCGCGGCGTGGGCGTGGCGTCGCCAGACGAACGGGACGGAGTAGGCCGCGGCTGTGGCGACGGCGGTCTTGAGCGCGGTGCGGCGGGTGATCTTCGGCATGGGAGAGGCTCCTGGTAGGTGGGATGGTGAGCGTAAGGGCGGGCGGGCGGCGCGTCAACGGAAAAGGTGCGCCGCTTGCGGCTTCGCGAGCGGTCTTATCCCAACCGGAACAGCCGTCGGGCGTTCTCCTCGAACACCATCTCGTGAAACTCCGGCGGCACCGCCTCTTTGATGAACTCGCGGTACGCGGTCATCGGCGCGAGCGGCCAGTCGGTGCCGTAGACGAATCGGTTCGGGCGCTCCGAATAGCGGATCGCGCCCCGGATCGTGAGCGCCAGTTCGCTCGCGGCCGCGCGGCCCTCCTCCGACGCGAACGCGCCGTCGTCGCCGACCATCAGCCCGGACAGGTCGGCCCACACGTTCATGTTCTTGTAGATGACCTCCGCCGCGTCGGTCGTCCACGGGTTGCCGAGGTGGCACATCACGAAGTTGCACTCCGGGTGATCCACCGCGACCTCATCGACGCCGAGCGGGTGGGCGTACTTCAGCTTGGCCCGCGGCGAGTACGTGTCGCCGGTGTGGAACATGACCGGCACGCGGTACTTCGCGGCGAGTTCGTAGTACCGCCGGTAGTTCGCGTGCGCCGGCTCGAAGTGCAGGTAGCCGAGGTAGCCCTTCAGCGCGACCACGATCCCGCTCGCGAGGATCAGTTCGACCCGCCGGAAGTGTTCGGCGTCGGTCCGCGTGGGGTCCGCGACGCCGATGGGCCGCAGACCGGGCACGAACGGGGCGATTTCGAGCGTGCGGTTGATGCCGAGCGGGTCGTCGTCGCCGGCGTTCCACGCGCCCATCGCGAGGGCGTGCGTGACGCCCGCGGTCTGCATCTCGCGCCGCAGCTCGGCCGCGACCACTTCCGGCGGCTGCTGCAACAGCGGCGCGAGCGACCCGGTGCCGGGCAGGTTGGGCGGGACCGCGTGAATGTGAACGTCGATCATCGCCCGTCTCGCGCGTGGGGAAGTGGCGGCGCGGGCTGGAACGGACCGCAGGCGCGGCTCATCGCCCGTCTCGCGCGTGGGGAAGTGCGACGCCTTCAATCTACAAACGCGGAGGGTCGAAACGCGAACACCCGCGGCAGAAGCCGCGGGTGTTCGTGAAGTGGGTCGCCCGCTCTTACGGGTTGATGATCGGCAGGTTCGGGTTGGCGGGCGGGACGTTCCCGGCGGGCGCCGCGGCCGGTTGCGCGCCGGCCTGCTGGCGGAACTTGGTGATGTCGTGGCGGCGGATGACGACGCCGTTGCCGTTCGCCCCCGGCCCCATCGTGTACACCGCGAACTGCCCGGTGCCGGTCTCCGCGAGGTACAGCGCCGACTGCCCCTGTGTCACATATCCGGTGGTCATCATGAAGTGGACGTCCGCCTTCGCCTGGAGGCCGAACTCGGTGGTGAGATCGACCTCGGCGAACCCGACGATCTTCCCCTGCGTGCGGTCGATGACGGTGCCGAGCAACTTGCCGGCCTTGTAGTCGAGGAGCCACACGCCGTCGGTCTGGACGCGCGGGTTCACCGACACGGCGCCGGTGGCCATGATGTAGTCCTGGTAGCGGTCGTTGGACGCCGCGACCGCGGGCCGCGGTTGGCCGAGGTAGAAGACGGCGGCGGACATTCCGACCGCCAGTCCGATTGCGATGAGGCCGATGGCGTTCGTCGAGCGCATAGCGTTCTCCGCCGGTTCGCGGTGCCGATTTGGCGGCGTGCATAGCACGGCGGCCCGCGGTGTCCAGCCGAAGTGCGCCGGCGGCGGGTGTGGGGCGCGAGAAAATCGCGCGGGGCCGACTTGCCCCCACCGGGGTTGAAGAGGTATAGTGGTTAATGGCCTACAGGCCGCATTCCGACGGGGTTACCTTCAACCTCCTCCACAACCCAGTTCGCCACGCATCACCCCCACTGATGGAGGAACGGTCATGTTCGGTCTCGGCGGCCAAGAAGTTCTGCTGCTCCTGGTTCTCGGCGTCCTGCTGTTCGGGCGGAAGTTGCCCGATATTGGCCGGTCGCTCGGCAAGACGATGGTGGAGTTCAAGAAGGGGATGAAGGGGATCGAGGACGAGGTGAGCGAGTCGAGTTCGCCCCGCGCCGCGATCGAACCGGAACCGGTCAAGGCTCCGACCCGCGTCACGCCGACGAGCGCCCCGAAGTTCGACGACGCTCCGGTCCCGTCGAGCGCCCCGCCGAAGGTGTGACGATTCGCGGGCGTGGGCGCGAACCTTGACGCCGACGCGCCTCTCGCTTATCACAAGACAATCGCCCGGCGGAACGCCGGCGGGCGGCACGGGCGATTAACTCAGTGGTAGAGTGCGTTCTTCACACGGACGAAGTCACAGGTTCAAATCCTGTATCGCCCACTCTGCTCAACTCGCGACGACGTAGCGACTTACGCTAACCTCCGGGCGGTCCGGAGTGCGGTCTGAGGAACCGGCGATTTCCGTACCGTACGGAAATCACCCTCCACGGGTCCGCACATGCCGCCGAAGAACACCCCCAAGCTCTGCCGCCACAAGGCCCGCTCCCAGGGCTACGTCACCCTCGACGGGCGGGAACACTACCTCGGCCTCTGGCCGGCCACCCGCGGCAAGAAGCCGCCCCCCGCCGTCCAGGCCGGGTACGACGACCTCATCGCCGCCTGGCTCGCCAACGGCCGCCGACTCCCCGACGCGCGACCGCCCCTGACCGTCAACGACCTGCTCCTCGCCTACCTCCGGTGGGCCCAGGCTCATTACGTCCCCCGGCGCCGCAAGGACGACCAGAACCGGTTCATCCGCTACGCCGCCGCCGTCGTCCGCGAGCTGTTCGGCCCCACCCCCGCGGCCGAGTTCGGGCCGAAGCGGTTGCGCGCCGTGCAGCAGGCCATGGCCGACCGCGGGTGGTCCCGCGGCACCGTGAACGCGCAGGTCGAGCGGGTGCGGCGGATGTTCAAGTGGGCGGTCGCCGAGGAGCTGCTGCCCGGAACGGTCTACCACGCCCTCCGCGCCGTCGAGGGGATTCGCAAGGGCACCCCCGGCGTCCGCGACCCGGAGGGGGTGCAGCCGGTCGCGGCCGAGGGGGTCGAGGCCGTCCTGCCGTTCTTGCAACCCGGGATGCGGGCGATGGTGCGGGTGCAACTGCTCACCGGCATGCGGCCGGGCGAGGTGTGCCAGCTCCGGGCCGGCGACATCGACGCCGGGGACGCGACCGGCGTGTGGCTGTTCCGCCCGGCCGAGCACAAGACCCAGCGCCACGGGCACGTGCGGGTGGTCGTCATCGGCCCGCAGGCACAGGAGCTCCTGCGCCCGTTCATCGCGGCCGGCGAGACCTACGTGTTCTCCCCGAGGGCGGCCGAGCGGGTGCGGCAGGCGGAGCGGCGGGCGAGCCGGAAGTCGCCGCTGACGCCGAGCGAGGCAGCGCGTAAACCGAAGGCGAGCCCGAAGCGGGGGAAGCGGGCGCGGTACGACGAGACGAGCTACCGGAACGCGGTGTACCGGGCGTGCGACCGGGCGTACCCGCCCGAGGGGCCACTGGCCCGGCGGCCCAAGGAGTCGGTGGCGGGGTGGCTGACGCGGCTGACGCCCGACGAGCGGGTCGCGCTGGCGGTGTGGCGGCGGGAGCACCGGTGGCACCCGAACCAGCTGCGGCACGCCAGCGCGACGGCCATCCGCAAGGGGTACGGGATCGAGGCGGCGCGGGCGATCCTCGGGCACAGCCGGCTGACCACCACCGAGGTGTACGCCGAGATCGACCAAGTGAAGGCCAGCAGTGTGATGGCGAAGATCGGCTGATGCGGTGGCGGGCCGGACGCATATAGGAGTTCCGTCCGGCCATTTCTTGTGATGGCTACGGGGATTCATAAAAAGGCTCTCGCTCGACTGTTGCCACACGCTCGAAAAATCCGAGGGCGCGCCATGACGGGATCGACTTTACGCTCCAGTAGTGGGCAGCTGAATGGCGCGGCCAGCCCCGAGGCCGAGAGGGGAGGACGGCTGCGGAGAGCTCTGCTTGTTGGGTGCCGAAGCAACGCCTTCCATTGGTATGGCAGCCAGGCCCTGTTGACTCGATCGACGGATGGGTTTGATCGGGCCGCCGCCGAACTTTCGGAGATTAGTGCCCTCCTCGGTAACGGTGACGACGATCCATCGAAGGCCGTATTCGCCCAACTCGTCAGGACCGCGACTGATCATGTGATGTCGATTGAGGTCCTCCGGAGTTGGTGGTCGGAGCGGAAGCGTTTTGCGGAGTCTGGATCCTTCCGCCAGATCACATCGGAGGCGAACGGTAGGATCCATTGGCAACGACGGGAAGATCGCAGGTCGGCGACCCTCACGGAGCGGCGCGTGCTCCTCGAGCGGTGCCTGCCGCCTGGGTTCCTCCGGGATTACATCTGCTCGAGGTTCGACGAGAACGAGAAGGGGGCCTTCGAGTTGGGTGAGTCCATCGACCAAGGGATCCGACCGCCGGATCTGGTCCTGCGACTGCCGATTCCGGACGCGCCGGCTTGGTCGTGGTTCAATACCCCTCCCTACCTGGGAAGTGGCTGGATTCGTGCCGGCGAGTTACCCCCCGATGCCTCATGGCAGAAGGAACTCGCAAGGCAGTGGCTGGACGTACTGGGAGAACGGCTCGACCTCGAATGCCAGATGAAGGAAATGCCTCGATCGTCTGATTTTAAGATCGATCAGTACGCGTTGGTGGTGCGCCTCTTGGGACATGCCCTCGGGGTAGCAGCTACGATGGTCAGTCAGAGCAACCGTCCCAGCACACCAGCCGCTTCCGATCAACCCGTGGCCCAATCGGACAGCGTCCCCGCCGCACCGGATCTCGACCCGTTCCCTCTCCAGTTCGACGACCAAGTGGATAAGGACCTGAAGATCATCAATTCGTGGGGGGTGGTGACTAAGTTCGACGGTCAGGCGAAGCCATTCAAATTGGCGAGGTATGTGTACGAGGGGATGATTAGCGGTCAGCCCGCTTCTCCGGAGGCGCTGTACAAGCGGATGTGGCCGGATGCGTTGGCCAATAAGAATCTCAAGAATTCCT
>JAYUBA010000532.1:0-19049 GCA_043741075.1 Frigoriglobus sp. | reverse complement strand
CAGACCGGCTTGAGCCACGGGCCGAGGCCGTTCTGGAATGCCTCGACGTGTTCGCCGAAGTTCGCCTCCTTGCCGTTCTGCTTCACGAGTTCCGGCTTGAAGTCGAAGAGATCGACGTGGCTTGCACCGCCGGCCATGAACAGTTGCACGACCCGCTTCGCCTTCGGCTTGTGGTGCAAGCCGCTGTCGGAGCGCCTGGGCGCGTCGGCGAGGAGGCGGTCGGAGCCGAGTAGCGAGGCGAGTGCGATGCCGCCTAACCCGCCGCCGGAGTGGAACAGGAAGTCGCGCCGGTTCATCGGTGTTCCTCAATCGACGAAGACGAATTCGTTCAGGTTCAGGACCACGCGGCACGCGTTTGCGAGGCCGAATTCCCTGGAATACGCGGCGAGGGCGTCGCGTTCCTTCACGGTCGGCACGCGGCCGAGCGCGAGCCTGAACGCGACCGTCACCCGCTCCGCGTCTGTGGTGCCGAGTTTCTCGACGCGGGTCGCGAAGTGCTTCGCCATCGTGACCGCGAGCTTGTTGTTCAGCATCGCGAGCGCCTGCTGCGGGGTAAGCGTTTCGTTCCGCTTCTCGACCGCGAGCGACGGGTCGGCGCAGTCGAGCGCGGCCATAAAGGGCTGCTGCTTCGACCGCACCACGAAGCGGTACACCGCGCGGCGGTGCGACTTCACGTCTTCGGGGTCGTGCAGGTGGTACTGGTAGTGGGGCGAGTGTTCCGGCTTCTCGACCACGAAATCCCGGAAGCTCGGCCCGCCCATTGTGAGGTCGAGTTTGCCCGCAACGGCCAGGATGGAGTCGCGGATCGCTTCGGCTTCCAATTTGCGTCGGTTCTGGCGCCAAATGTAGCGGTTGTCGCCGTCTAATTTCGCGTTAGATTCGTTAGATGTAGACGCCTGTCGGTACGTCGCGCTCATCACGATCAACTTGTGAAGCTTCTTGACCGATTGATGTTCGCGCAACTCGCTCGCGAGATAATCGAGCAACTCCGGATGAGTGGGAAGTTGGCCCATCTTGCCGAAGTCGTTGGGCGTATCGACGATCCCGCGGCCGAAGTGGTACTGCCACACGCGGTTCGCCATCACCCGCCACGTGAGCGGGTTGTTCGCGTCCGTCAGCCACTTCGCCAGCGCCGCGCGGCGGTCGCCCTCGGTGTGGTTGGTCGGCAGGTTGAAGTTGCCGTTGATGCCCGGTATCGACGCGATCGCGCCGGGAGCGACTTCCTTGCCCGGCTTCGTCACGTCGCCGCGCGGCAGGATGTGAATTGCCCGCGGCTTGCCGCCGGTCGTACCGGTTCCGGAGAACGCGCCGCCGCCCGTGTGGATCGTGCCGATGTACGCCGTGCGGCGCGAGCCGGCGAGTTTCGTGAGTCCCGCGTCGGTCGCGGCCAGCCCCGCGCGAAGCGCCACGAGATCCGTGCTTCCCTTCTCCCCGAGCGCCGCATTCAGCAGTGAATCGCGGCGTTCGGTCAGTTTCGCCAACTCCCCCGCCGCAAGGTTCGGTCCGGGCGGCGCGAGACCGTCGGTGAGGTTCGACTTGCGCCACCGCGGGCCGGCTTCGATGCTGTCGAGTGCCGCCACGGGCTTGCCGAGCGCGCGGTTCTTGCCGTCCGCGTCGAGCGCTTCGAGTTCCGCGAGCGCGAGCATGTAATCGTTCTGTCGCGGGGCGAGTTTCGTCGCGGTCACGCGAACGTAGCGGCCGGTTTTGCCTTCCGCCTTCGCTGTGTACGCCACCATCCCGGCTGGCGGGAAATCCTTCGCGGTTTCGTCCGCGATCACGACACCGGTCGTGAAGGTCGCGTCGTCGCTCGCTTCGATCTTGAATCGCACCGGGAAGCCGAACCCGGCACCGATGTTGTTGAAGTCGTCGTGACACGGCTTGATAACAACGCGATCTAACTTAACGCTCTCGTTGAGATCGACCTGAACCCACTTGGCACTATCCTGTTTTGCGGAAAGGGCCGAGTGGTAGCCGAACTCCGGCGGCTTGGGCGCGTTCGCCGGTTTCGTTGCCTCCGCGATCTGCCTCTCAAGTGTCGCGAGTTCCGGCCCGGCCTTCTTCCGGGCATCCGCTTCGATCACCGTTACTTTCGCCGCCGCGTCCTTCTTCGCCGCTTCCAGTTCGGCGCGTTTCGCCGCGATCTTTGGGTCCGCGTCGTAGCTCTTGTCGGTGCGATCAATAGCGGAGAACACCGCTTGGAGGCGGTAGTAGTCGTCGTGCGAGATCGGGTCGAATTTGTGATTGTGGCACTGGGCACAGTGGGCCGTGAGGCCCATGAACGTGCCGATCGTGTTCGCCACGAAGTCGTCGCGGTCGAGGTGCCGCGCGACCTTGCCGTCGATCTTCGATTCGGGCACCTCGGCGTGGCCGATCAAGTCCCACGGGCCGGCGGACAGGAAGCCGAGCGCCTCGATGCCGTCCACGGTGTTGGGATACAGCACGTCGCCCGCGACCTGCTCCGCGACGAACCGGCCGTAGGGCTTGTCCGCGTTCAGCGAGCGGATGACGTAGTCGCGGTACGGCCACGCGTTCGGCCGCGGCTGGTCCTTGTCGTACCCGTGCGTCTCGCCGAAGTGGACGATGTCGAGCCAGTGCCGCGCCCACCGTTCGCCGTACCGCGGCGACGCGAGGAGCTGATCGACCAGCTTTTCGTACGCGTTCGCGTCCTTGTCGTTGACGAACGCTTCGACCTCTTCCGGCGTTGGGGGCAGGCCGATGATATCGAAGTGCAGCCGGCGGACGAGTGTGCGGCGGTCCGCTTCCTTCGACGGTGACAACCCCTTGTCACTCAGCTTCGTGCGAACGAAGTGGTCGATCGGGTTCGCGCCGTCGGGAACGGCAGGCTTCTTGAGCGGCTTGAAGCTCCACCAGGACGCGGGGTTCAATTTGGTGCCGTCGTCTGGCCCTTTCGCGCCCTGGTCGATCCACGCGCGCAGCGTTGCGACCTCCGCGGCGCTCAGACGCGGTTTCTTGGGCGGCATCCGCACGTCGGGATCGTCTGACGTTATCAGTTGGAACAGGTGGCTGTCCGCGGCCTTTCCCGGAGTGATCGCCTTGCCGCCGTCGCCGCCGGCCAACGCGTCTACTCTGCGGTCGAGCCGAAGGCTGCTCTTCGCCTTCTCCGCGCCGTGGCAGGAAACGCAGTGCTTCACGAAGATCGGCTTCACCTCGCGGTCGAAGTCCACCGGCTTCGGCGGATCGGCGGCCCGCGGCTCGGCGGACAGGACGAGGAGTAGCGCGACCAGCGCGAACGGAAGGATCAAACGGGACGGCATCAGCGGGTACTCCGGCGGATGCTTTCTAGCGTACCCGAAGTTTGCGGAGTTGCCATCACGCGAGGTCGAGAAGGGAGAGCGTATCGCGTGCAATCAGCGCTTCAACCTTCGTTTCGTCCAGGCGGGGTAGGGCGGTGCCGTCGAGCATCCGGTTCAGGTTGCGGAGACCAGCGAGCGTCGCGTCCACCGTCGTGAACGGGTAATCGGTGCCGAAGAGAACCTTGTCCCACACGCCGTATTCCTGCACCAGCATGAGGCTGTGATAGAACTGGAACGGCCGGTAGTGCAGCGCGCTGATGTCCGCGTATACGTTCGGGTGCTTGCGGATCACCGCCACGCACTCGCCCTCATACGGGTGGCCCAGGTGCGCGAGGATGATCTTCACTTCCGGGTGCCGGATGGCGACAGCCTCGATGTGCCGCGGCAGCGTGCATTCGAGCGGTGCCTGACTGACGAACGTGGTGCCGGTGTGCAGCAGCACGGAAAGCCGGTGCTTCGCGGCGTACTTCCAGAGCGGTTCGAGGCGCTCGTCGTCCGGGCGGAAGCCGGCGTACATCGGCAGCAGCTTGATGCCGCGAAGGCCGAGTTCTTCGTGCCCGTCGCGGAGTTCCTTCTCCCAACCCGGCTGCGTGGGATCGACGGACAGGAAGCCGATGAGCGTGTCCGGATGCGTCGCGACGTACTCCGCGACGTGCCGGTCATCGACCCACACGCCGGAGAGAAGCGCCTTTCCCCCGAACACCACCGTTCGCACCGGGATGCTCGCGGCGGCGCGGTAGTCGTCGTAGCGCACGGTGAGGTCGAACTCGGTTCCGCCCTTCGCGCGCTTGGCCTGTTCGCGAAAGTCGGCGGTGAAGTCGCGGGGGTACTCCCAGAAGTGGCTGTGAACGTCGATCAGCATGTCGTGTCCTCCTGCGGCTTCGGCGGCGGTTCCGGCAGCGGCGTGAAGCGGTACAGCCACCACGCGCCCGCGCCGCCGAGCAGCACGCACACGTACACGTCGAACAGCGGATCCCACGCGGCGCGCCCGGTAAGCCCGTACACTTTCTCCTGCCGGTCGGCGAACCAGCCGACGAACCCCTGCGACACCATCGCCCCGAACACGCCGATGCCGTTCATCAGGCCGAACAGGGTCGCGGTGTGACGCCCGCCCTGCGGGATCGCGCACGACCACCAGTTCGGCAGCGTGACGTGCATCGCGCAGAACGACGCGCCCCACAGCGTCGCCAGCGCGAGGGCGTCTTCCTGCCGCACGCCGAGGAACAGGCACCCGGCCGCGGCGAGGTAACTGACCACGCCGAGATACCGCCGCGCGCGGACCGGGTTCGCGGACTTCGAGATGCGGTCCGCGAGCCACCCGCCGAACAGCATCCCGACCGCGGACCCGGCCATCACCAGCGACGTGAGGTTCCCGGCTTCGACGTTCTCCACGCCGCGCGACGCGAACAGGTACTTCTGGAACCACGAGTAGAAGAAGTACGTATAGAACGCGCCCAGCACCATGATGAGGCTGAGCACGATTATGCCGCGATTGGTGAACACGGCGCCCCACGGCACCGGGCCGGGATCGGCCGCGACTTCGGCGGCCGTTGCGTTCGCGCGTATGCGCGCGAGTTCCGCTTCGTTCACGCTGCGGTGCTGCGCCGGGTCGTCGCGGAACCACAGCCAGAAGCCGACCGCCCACACGGCCCCGATCAGCCCGTAGACGAAGAACGCGAGCCGCCAGCCGGCGAGGTCGATGAGGTACGCGGTGGCGGCGGGCGCGGCGACCGCGCCGAGCTGCGAGAACGCGAGCATCACGCCCTGCACGCGCCCGCGCTCGTCCGGCGGGAACCACTTCGCCATCACCCTTGCCGCGTTCGGGAACGCGCCGGCTTCGGCCGCGCCGAACAGGAACCGCACGAGCAGGAGCGTGAGCAGCCCGGTCGCGGCGCCGGTGAGCGCGGTGAACGCGCTCCACGCGACCACGATCGACGACAGCACCGAGCGCGGCCCGGCGGTGTCACCGAGTCGCCCCGCGGGCACCGCGAACAGCCCGTAGGCGAGCGTGAACGACATGAGCACGTAGCTCATCTCGGAGTTGCTGAGGCCGAGTTCGCGCTGGATGGGCACGACCGCTTGGCCCATGCAAATGCGGTCGAGGTACAGGATGCCGGACAGCCCGCACAGCCATGCGGCGACGACGAACCGCGCCCGCGTCGGCGGCAGATCGGGTTCTTCGGGTTCCGGTTCCGGTGACGACATTGGCAGCGTTGTGAGGGAGGACGAGATTCGCCCCAGTGTAGCGGAGTGCTGGTGGGAGAAGTGCTGAAATGTGTGGTGAAGTTCCTGAGAGTAGCACTGTCTGTGAGATCATCACCGGGCGAACTCGTGAACCTCCCGGCAGGGCGACCAGTACAGTGCTGGGACTGTGGACTGCTCGATCACCGCACCGATGAGAGGTGACCTCTCAGGCACCACCAGCAGCGCGAAGAAGCGACGACCGAGGGCGAGTTGGCGGCGGCTCTGCTCTTGAGCGATGGATAGGAACCCACACAACCACTGCGTATCTTCCTGCCAGGCCGTGTCTGGTCGAATAATCTCGAATACCCGGCCTCCGCCATTGGGGATTTCGAACTCAAAACCGTCACGGAGAGCGTTGAGGTTGCGACTGTCGGGCCCCAGTGCGTACCCGAACTGCTCCTCCCACCGCAGCAACCGCCCCAGTTCTGGGATCGCCACGGACAAGCCGGGGCGACAGTCGAAGGTATCAATCAAGTAGCCTTCACGGGTGAGCCAATCTCGACACGCTGGGTGCCGACGCTCGTCGATGGTTGCAAGTCCTCCAAACGCAACGATCCCAGTGACATCAATACGACTCCAATCGAGGTCACTGAAAGCCGCCATCTACCCGTCTCCACCAATCGAGAAGCTCGAATTCAGAGTTTCGTTGCAGCGCCCACCCTACCGGAGCGGTTCGCGTCTCGCAAGCGATTCGCGTGTTCGGCGCTCGCGTTCTGAGTCGCGGTCTGGTGAAATGTCGCTTCGCACCAGGAGCGCCCTATGCTGATCGGCTACGTCAGCGACGAGCGGTACGTCGCGCTGCCCGATGTCGCGGTGGAGTTCACCAACGCGGCCGGCGGGTCGTGGGAGGCGCGGTCGCGCGCGTCGGGGTCGGTTCACCTGGAACTGCCGCCGGGCGAGTACCGCGTCGTGCTACAGAAAGCGGGGTTCGGCGCGAAGTTCAGCCGCGTCACGCTCCCGAACGCGACCCCGCACCACTTCCGGTTGCTCTCGGATTGCTTGCTCGGCTACGCGTGGCCGAAGTGGGTGCGGAGCGGTGAAGCGTCCGAGTTTCGCGTGCATTCGGTCGAGCCGTACAAGCTTGAGCTATGGCGGTATGGGTGGCAACCGGAGTTCGTGCGGGCGCTCGGCTGGCACGACGAACACGGCCCGCGAGCCGTCATGCAGATCACCCCCGACGGCGACTACACGCAGACCGGCGCCGAGTGGAACAAGGTCGGGTACGCGAACTCGGTTCACTCGCAGCACGTCAAAGGGCCGGAGCGCAGCGGGCTGTACTACTTCCGCGCTTCGACGAAGAGTGGCAGGGAGTTTAGCTTCCCGTGGGTGGTAGCTCCCGCGAAGCCGCAAGCGGCAATGGCGGTGCTGGCGTCGAATATCACCTGGAATGCTTACAACAACTTTGGAGGTAGAAGCAATTACATCCATGCTGATGGCCTTCCGCACACGCCAACAGTCAACTCGCGCGTTGAATTGAAGCGCTACTCCGATGCGGGGTTCTTTACCTGGGGCGCGGACCACTACCCGCCGCTGTCGCTCGACCGGCCGGAGCCGTTCAACCACATCGACTTTTCTGAGAAGATCACCGACCCTATCGAAGGGCGGCAAGCGTGCCACCTCGCGCCCGCCGAATGGCGGCTCCTCGGCTGGCTCGAAGCGCACAACTTCGCCTACGATTACTATGCCGAAACGCAACTCGACGACGGTACGCTCGACCTCGCCGCGTACCGCGTACTGGTCACGGCGGTTCACCCGGAGTACTGGACGCGGCGGATGTACGAGCGCGTGAAGCGGTGGGTCTTCGAGGAAGGTGGCCGGCTCGTGTACCTCGGCGGCAACGGGCTGAACTGCGAAGTCGAATTGCGAGCCGATGGAACGGTTGTTCACCGCAATGGTGCGCTACGCGGGCTGGATGTCAAGGGACTTGGCGGATTTGAGAGCCGATACGCGATGCGGCACGAATCCGAAGCGAACCTACTCGGTTGCGTGTTCACGCCGGCGGGCGCGATGACCGGCGCACCGTACCGCGTGCTCGACGCGTCGCACTGGGCGTTCGAGGGCACCGGGCTGAATACCGGCGACACGTTCGGCGAGAAATCACTACACATGCGCTGCCCCGGCGGCGCGTCCGGCCACGAGACGGACAAGGTGTCGCCGAGTTCGCCGCGGAACGCACTCGTGATCGCCAAGGGGCTGAACCCCGACGACGGCGGAGCGCACATGCTCACCTTCGACACGCCGTCGGGCGGAACGGTGTTCTCCGTCGGCTCGATCAACTACGTCGCGTCGCTGCCGGTGGACGAGAGCGTGTCGCGCATCACCGAGAACGTGTTGCGGCGGTTTCTTTCGTAGGACAGGCCTCCCGGCCTGTCGAAGCTTTGACAGGCTGGAAGCCTGTCCTACGAGGCCATACATGAAGATCACTCGCATCGAAGCCATCCCCGTGTGCGTGCCCTTGAAGAAGGGCATGACCGCGAAGACCGCGCACGGCGAACACGTCACGTCGCCATACGTGATCGTGAAGGTTCACATCGACGCGGGTTTCGTCGGGCTGGGCGAAGCGACCATCTCCGGGCTGTGGTCCGGCGAAACGCAGCGCGGCACGGTCGCGGTCATTGAGGAGTACATCGCACCGCAACTCGTCGGCAAAGACCCGCGCGACATTACCGCGGCACGGCGGGCGATGGACTTCATCATCAAGCTGAACCCGTTCACGAAGTCGGCCGTGGAGATGGCGCTGTGGGATATCGCGGGGAAGGCCGCGGGCGTGCCGGTTTATCAACTCCTCGGCGGGAAGGTGCGTGACAAAGTGCGCATCAAGCTCGTGGTGTGGGCGCGCGACGTGCCCGGCTCGGTCAAGATGGCGGAAGAGCACCTCGCACTCGGCGTGACGTGCGTGAAGGTGAAGACCGGCCTCGACCCGGAGACGGACATCGCCCGCGTCCGGGCCGTGCGCGAGATCACGCCGAAGGACATCCCGGTTACGATCGACTCGAACTGCGGGTGGACGCTTCAGCAGGCGAAGTACTGCCTCCGCGAACTCGCCGACGTGAAACTGCTGCTCGCGGAGCAACCGATTCCCGCGGGCGATCCGGCCGCGCTCGCGGAACTGCGGCGCGACACGCACACGCCTATCATGGCCGACGAGAGCGTGTTCACGCTTCAGGACGCGTGGCTGCTCACGCTGCACCGCGCCGCGGACATCTTCAGCGTGTACCCCGGCAAGCACGGTGGCATTGCGGCGACCGCCGAAATCATCGCGGTCGCGAAGGCCGCCGGGCTGCGCTGCACCATCGGCAGCAACCTCGAACTCGGCATCGGCACGGCGGCGATGCTGCACGTCGCGGCGGCGTTCCCAGAGGTCGATTGCGACGCCTTCCCGGCGGACACCATCGGCCCGTTCTACCACGACGGCGAGATCATCGCGCAGCCACTCGACCTCGGCCCGCCGCACGCGAAGGTTCCCGACGGCCCCGGCCTGGGCGTCGAACTGGACGAGAAGGCGCTCGCGCGATTTCGCGTCGGGTGACGCACACGCGACCCCAGGGCGTTGCCCTGGGCTGAGGAATCCCAGCCCGTCAGACTGAACACCGAGGAGACTCGCAATGCCGGCTCGCTTCCCCATTTTCTTGGTCGCGTGCGTGTTCGCCGGGCCGGTGTTCGCGGACGAGCCGCCCGCGAAACTCGCCCCGTTCTTCAAGCCGCCAGCGGAGTTCGCGAAGGACTTCGGTCCTTACCGCTCGCCGCTCACATTCGACGACGGAACCGTCGTGAAGAACGCGGCCGACTGGACCAAGCGCCGCGCCGAAATTCGCAAGTACTGGCACGGTCAGATGGGCGAGTGGCCGGCGCTCATCGAGAAGCCGAAGGTGGACCTCGGCGCGAAGACGGACCGCGACGGCGTCACGCAGCACGCGCTGAGGATCGAGACCGCGCCCGGCCGTACGGTCGAAGACGCGTACCTACTCGTTCCCGCAGGGAAGGGGCCGTTCCCGGCGGTGGTGGTCGTCTTCTACGAAGCGAACACCGGTATCGGGAAGGGCAAGTCCGAGTTCCGCGACTTCGCCATCCAGCTCGCGAAACGCGGGTTCGTCACGCTCTCGCTCGGCGGCGATCCGAACACGTACTACCCGTCGAAGGAGAAGTGCCGGATTCAGCCGCTGTCGTTCCACGCCTACGAGGCCGCGAACTGCAGCAACTATCTCGCTGCACGTGCAGACGTGGACCCGAAGCGGATCGGCGTGTTCGGCCACTCTTACGGCGGCAAATGGGCGATGTTCGCGGCGGCGCTGCACGACGGGTTCGCGTGCGGCGCGACCTCCGACCCCGGCATCGTGTTCGACGAGAAGCGGAGTAATGTGAACTACTGGGAGCCGTGGTATCTGGGCTTCGACCCGGCGTTAAAGGAGCAGCGGAAGGCCGGCATCCCGAACGACAAGAACCCGCGCACCGGGCCGTACCAGAAGCTGATGGCCGACGGCCGCGACCTCACCGACCTGCACGCGCTGATCGCCCCGCGCCCGTTCTTCGTGTCGGGCGGCGCGGAGGACCAGCCGGAGCGGTGGAAGGCGCTGAACCACGCGGTCGCGGTCAACAAACTACTGGGCGCGGAGAACCGCGTCGCGATGACCAACCGCAAGGCCCACTCCCCGGACGCGGAGTCGAACGAGGCGCTGTACGCGTGGTTCGAGTGGGCGCTGAAGAAGTAGGGCCGGCGTTCCTGACGAGCCGGAAGCGTCAGCGAAGGGGCTTCACCCACTCGTCTGGGCGGTTCTTTTCATGATCTGCATCACTTCCCCGTACAGGCCGCCGGCAACGATATCGGGGGCGTCGTGTTCGATGTCCACGCTCTTCCCCAACTTGCTCGTCCACTTACCCGTCGGGAGTTGGCGGGCCGCGTGTGTGTACACGAACCCACCGGAGGCGTAGAGTGCGACTTTGAGGAATCCCGGTTCGAGGCTCCCATCAATTCCACAGTCCTCGTAACCGAGGGATGTGAAGGCCCGCTCAAGCGCGCCGATCCCGTAGTCGTTCACCGGCCAATCCTGGGGACTCCAGTACGCCCCAGGCTGCCACCAGTGTTCGGTGTCTTCCGCCGCCCACGCAACGCAGTTGTATCGCCGATCCCGAGGACTCGTGTCCCGGTGGTTGGTAGCGGCCAGTCGGGGGAAGTCGGGGTGCGGGTCCATCAGGCGATGTACCCCTTTTGGCGGCCCCAGTCGAGCCAGGCGCGGGCCATCTCGTCGATCTTCCCGCGCGCCTCCGGCGGCACCGGGTTTTCCAGGGTGATCGCCTCCAGCGCCCAGAACCAGTGGTCCGGTTCCCGCTGGAGTTCCTCCAGGAGCAGCGGGATCGCCGGGTCGCCCATCCCAATGATGTTCTGATACGACCGGAGCATCGCCATCTGGGCCGTGTTCGACATGTGGAGCGACTCGGCCTTCCACTGCGCGGCAAAGCGGGTGAATCGATCGCGGAGGGTAGTGCTGGCGGCAATTGGCATCGGCAGTGACCCGAGTTGAACGCGAATCTCTGCGAGAGATTGTACCCTCTGAATCGGTGTTGCGAAGGCCAACCGGAGGCGCACTCCCCGGACGCGGAGTCGAACGAGGCGCTGTACGCGTGGTTCGAGTGGGCGCTGAAGAAGTAGGGTCGGTGATTCGGAGTTGTTCATCAGGGCTGTTTGATCAGCAACTCAAAGCCGAAAATCTGAAGAACATTGCTCGGATGCCCTGGACAATCCACAAAGTCGGTCGGTGCGCCCCGCACCAACGAGTTGATGTTATCGACAACGGTATCGAGAGTGACCGCGTCGGCGAACTGCTTCGCTCTCTCGGGGTCAAACCCAGTAAGCGTTGGTTTCCCCGAAATGATGACCGGGTTCGCTTTGAAGGTGCGCCCGTCTCTGTCGCGGTAGAGACGAACGAGGCTGACCTCGGTATCGGCGGTGATTGATGCCGAACGCACCTGCTGGATGAAAGTTTCTGCGTGCTCGGCGAACGTCTGCTTCAGTTCCTTCTGCTCTTCAGTCAGCGGGAGACTCGGTTGTCGAATCGCGTGCCCGAGTGCTCCACCTGCTTCGTGGTACTCGACCGTACCATCCGCCTTGCGGAACTGCTCGTAAGAGTGTCGTTGACCCTGACACTCATCCTTCGTGATCTCTCCTCGCAGAATTCTTGTGCATTCGGTCGGCGAGGGCATCAGCAGAAAGTTGCGGTGGCCTGACTCAGAGTAGATCGGGAGAATTCCGGCGACCTGGTTGATCTGCTCGTGGTTCATCACCAACCCATCGAGCGGCCCGCCAACGAAACGCGCTGTCATGAGGCCTCCCTTGGTTGTTCTACCAGACCACACAGTTGCGGTAGAACCTGAACGGATATTGGATGCTAGAGGTCATAGCGGGCGGCGCCAAGGGCTACGTTGCAGGATGACTAACTGATGCCGTGCGGGTTCAACCTCCGTGCTTCACCCTTTGATCCCCAACATGCGGTCGAGGGAGTCAGCGGTTTGGTAGACGAGCGCTTCGGGGAAGTGCGCGTAGGGGTGGAAGTACTCGAACGTCAGGTAGCCCTTGTAGCCGGTCGCGTCGAACGCGTCCAGTACCGCCGGCCAGTTGGTCGTGCCGTCGAGCAGCGGGCGGAACGCCTCCAGCGACACGTCCGTGCCCTTCTTCGTGAACTCCTTCAGGTGGACGTTCTTCGTCCGCGCGCCGAGCTGCGCGATCCAGTGCTCCGGGAACTGGTACATCATGATGTTGCCGGTGTCGAAGTGGACCCTGACGCGGTCGCTCTTGAACGAATCCACGAAGTCGTTCATCTCGCCCGGCGTCATCAGGTAGCCGTTGAAAAAGATGTTCTCGATGTTGAGATACACCTTCAACTTCTCCGCCGCCGGGATGAGCGACTTTACCGCTTCTTTCGCCCGCTTGTCACACACGTCGTTGGGCACCGGCTCGTGGTCCGTGCGCCACGGGATGTGAACCGCGCCCGGCACAACCAGCACGTTCTCCGTACCCAGCGCGCTCGCGCACTCCGCGATCTTGCCGGCCAGCTCCAAGCCGCGGGCGCGCTTCGCCGGGTCGTTGCTGGTAAGGGGGTACGGCCAGAACAGGAACGAACACATCCCGCTGATCGCGATGCCGATCTTCTCGGCGGTGCGCCGGATCTGTGCAAACTCCTTCGGCCCGCTCTTGGGCGAGAGGTCGCTGTCGAGGTCGTAGTTGAGCTCGATGCCGTCGAAGCCGGCGTCCTTCGCGAGCCGGAGGCACTGTTCGAGGGTCATCTTTTCCGGGTACGGGAACGCCCAGAGGTTGATCGACTTCTTGAACGGGTACTTCTTCCGCGGCTTGTCGCCGGCCTTCGGTTGCGCGGCGAGTGCCGAAGCGCCGAGCATGGCGGCGGAAGAGGCGAGGAGTTCGCGACGGTCGGGGTACGGGCCGGACATGGGGAACCTCAGATGTGGTGAGCGAACGAAGGAGCTGGCGGCTTCGCCAGTGCCCCCCGCGAAGCCGCCAGCGGCCATGATGAAGTGTCACACCAGTTCGCGCATCGGCTTCATGTCCGCATCGACGAGGTAGTGCGGGCGCCCGCTCACGTCCTTCACTGTCGTGGCGGCGAGGTCGATGCCGAGGTTGTGGTACAGCGTGGCGAACACTTCCTGGAAGTGGACCGGCCGGTCCTTCGCGGTCTCGCCGAGTCGGTTGGTGCTGCCGATCACCTGACCGGTCTTCATGCCGCCGCCCGCGAGCAGCGCGCACCCGACCTGCGGCCAGTGGTCGCGGCCACCGTCCTTGTTGATCTTCGGCGTGCGGCCGAACTCGCCCCACACCACCACCGACACGTCTTCGTCCAGGCCACGCTGGTGCAAGTCTTCGACGAGCGTGGAGAGGCCGCGGTCGAGCATCGGGAAGTGGTGGCGCGAGTTCTCGAAGGTGGTGCCGTGCGGCTTCCCGTGCCAGTCCCACCGGCCGTAGGACAGCGTGACGACCCGCGCCCCGGCTTCGACCAGACGCCGCGCCGCGAGGAAGTAGTCGTTCAGCAGCGGGCCGGCGTCACCGTACCCGGCCGGTTCGGGCGACCCGCGGCCGTACCGGTCGCGCAATCGCGGGTCTTCCTTCTCCAGATCGAGCGCGTCGGCGATCTTCGTGGACGTGAGGATGTTTATCGCCCGACGCGTGGACTCTTCCGCACCTTCCAGAGCGCCGGTCGCGTCGAGGTCGCGGCGGAGCGTGTCGAACTTCCGCATCAGCGCCGTGCGGTCCCCGAACTGATCGACCGTCATGCCGCGAAGGGCCATGTTCGCCATGCCGTCGGCGTTCGGGGTGAGGGGCGCGAACGCGCGGCCGAGGAACCCCGGCTGACCGGGGTTCGCCCACGTCGGCGTTTTCATCTTGGGCGACAGTCCGACGAACGGCGGCACCGACTCGGTCACCGCGCCCTGCACCTTCGCGACCGTCGATCCGAACGACGGCCACCCGCCGCCGGGCTGGTTCTGTTGCGTGCGGCCGGTCACGCACTGGTACGCGGAGTGGTGCCCCTCCGAGCCGACGAGCGACCGGATCACCGCGAACCGGTCCATCATCTGCGCCAGCCGCGGCAGGTGCTCGCAGATGTCGAGGCCGGGCACGTTCGTGCGGATCGGGTTGAACTCGCCGCGAATGTCCGCGGGCGCGTCCGTCTTCAGATCGACCATGTCCTGATGCGGCGGCCCGCCGGACAGGAAGACCATGATGACGGACTTGTGCGCGGTGCGAACGCCCGACTGCTCTTCGGCGCGGAGGAGTTGCGGCAGCGCGAGGCCGCCGAGCGCCAGCCCGCCGACCTGGAGGAACGTGCGCCGCGGCACGCCGGGACACGTGCGAAGGGGAAGGGCGGGCATGGCGGCCTCGGCGGGAGTGCGTGGCGAGACGAGTACACACTACCCGACCAACGGGCGAACGAGCAAGGGAAAACGCCCCGCGGCGCGATCGGAACGGGGCGCGGTGCCGGCTACACGGTGATGACGCCGACCGGCACCGTGACCGCGCTCCGGGGAACCTGCTTCCCGCCGCGGGCGATGGCGGCCAGCGTGAGGTTCACCAGCAACTGCTCCTGCGTCCGGCCGATGGCGAGCAACCCGTTCACCAGCGCGAGACTGTTCAGGTACGGGTTCGGGTTCACTTCCAGCACGTAGAACTTGCCGGCGGCGTCCATCCGCACGTCGATGCGGGCGTAGTCGCGACAGTCCAGCGCGCGGAACGCCCGCTGCGCGATGACCTCCAGGCGGGCGAAGTCGGCGGCCGGAATTTTCACCGGGGCGACGAGCGGGGCGGTCGCGTACTCCTCGCTGTGCTCGTCCCACTTGGCGGTGAACGTGTACACCGCCCACTTGCCCGGCCGGTCGTTCTTGAACGCGATCTCGGCCAGCGGCAGCACGAGCGGCGGGGCGTTCGGCCCGGCGTCCGCGTCCTCTACGATGTTCACGTGGAACTCGCGGCCCTGAATGAACCGCTCCACCAGTACCGGCGCGCCGTAGGTCGCGAGGACGTGCGCGACGCGCTCTTCGAGTTGCTTCTGCGACGTGACCACGCTGTTCTGGTCGATGCCGATGCTCGCGTCCTGGCCGGCCGGCTTGACGATCGCGGGCCACGGGCGCCGCCACCGCGGCACCGGCAGGGTGTGGATCACCGCGTAGTCCGGGGTGGGCAGGCCGACGGCGGCGAGCAGGTGCTTGGTGCGCACCTTGTCGCGGCCGAGCGCGAGCGCCGGCGACGGGCACCCGGTGAACGGGACGTTCAGCCACTCCAGCAGCGCCGCGGCCGACACCTCCGTGCCGGGCTGCGTGGCGATCCCCTCGAACAGGTTGAACACCGCGTCCGGGCGCTTCTTCTTGAGCAGGTCGAGGAGCGGCTGCGGGTCGTAGTTGATGCCGAGCTTGGTCGTCTCGAACCCGGCGGCCTTGAGCACCTTGAACGTGTCGTTGACGGTGTCGAGGACATCGTGTTCGGACCCGGCGTCCGGGTGATCGACCGGGAGGACCGGCTCGTTGTACAGGACGAGTACGGAAGGCGCGGTCATGGTTGCGGCTCGGACGCGTGCGCCCGGCGACCGTGCCGGGGAATGGGGGGTATCGACGCGGCCGGCGCGCGGCGGGAGTTGTTCGGGCGAATCGCGTCGCGCGGGCGGGCGCGTTCCGGGCGAGAAGCCGCACGAGCCGCACAACCGGTTACGGATAGATGCGGAGTTGAACCCACAACAACCGGGCGGTCAGTTGTAACGGGTGGTTCATGTCCAGCCGCGCGGTCGTCGCCCGTCCGACCGGGGTCATTCCGATCACGCTCCCAAAATCCTCGTCGTATTGGAAGTGTTCGCCCCAGCGGTCACGGCGTGGGTCGAAGAGCGGCACGTGCTCGCTCGTTTCATCATCGACGGCGGTGACGACATCGCCCTTCCGCGAATTGCACGCCCGACACGCCAGCGCCAAGTTGCTTCCGTCGTCCGGTCCACCACGCGAGGTCGGAGTAACGTGTTCGATCTCGAACGTGAAGTTGAACACCACCTCCGGCGCGCGGCAGTACTCGCACCTGTGTCCCGCTCGCCGGGCTACCTGTGGGTAGTGTCGGTTCACGGTCGCGCAGCTCGGAGTAGTGCGGCGCTCCTCGCGATCGCGCCCTTCAACTCGTCCGCGACCAGCGTGTCGAGTTCGGCTCGGGCCGCGGGAGGGAAGGGCACGTTGGCGTCGCGGGCGTTGCGCCAGTTCGCCATCACTTCGGCGAGGCGCTGCCGCTGCGCCTCGGTGAAGAACTCGTCCCCCGCCTTCGGCTGTATGATGACCAACGTGGCCCCCGAGGGCTGCCCCGTCTGCTCCACGAGGCGCGTCGAGCGCGCGCCCCGGCGTGTCACCCGCGGCCTCGTGTCCGCCGCCGACGGCGCGGTAACCGCTGCCGGCTTCCGGTGGATGAAGGACCGAGATTGTGGTCATTCGAGTCGTACTCCATGAGCCTCTTCACCGCATTGTAGCGAGCAATCATCGGCCAAGTCGCGGTGAAGATCACGGAGTTCCAGACGTGTCACTTCAGCCCGTAGCGCGCGGCGGCGGCGTCGAGGATCATGCCGATCAGTTGCGGGTACGTCAGCCCCATGCGGTAGGCGAGGAAGCACAGGTCGCCGGACTCCGGGTTCAGGCCCGGCAGCGGGTTCACCTCCAGGAAGTACGGCACCCCGGCGCGGACGCGGAAGTCCAGGCGCGCCACGTCGCGACAGCCCAGCCCCACGTAGACGGCCATCGCGTCGGCTTCGATGGCACGCGTCACCGCGGGCGGGAGCTTCGCGGGGGCCACGTACTCCACCGCATCGTGCCAGTTCCGCTTCACCTCCAAGCTGTAGACGAAGTCCTGCGGCGACTGCTTCGGGATCACCTGCATGATGCCGATCGACTGCGGCGGGTCGTTCCCCACGAGGCCGATCGTCACCTCATCGCCCGCGATGTACTCCTCGACCAGCACCGGTTGCCGGTAGTCCCTCCACAAGTCCACGACGGTCGGGCCGAACTCGGCGGCCGTTTTGATGAGGCACCGGTTGCGGATGCCCTTGCTCGACCCCTCGAAGGTCGGCTTCGCGATCACCGGGAGCGGCAGCCCGGCTTCTTCGAGGATCGGCGGGAACTCCGCGAAGTCGCCGTCGTACTCGCCCGCGATGGGGGCGAGCGTGATGCCCTTCGGCACGGTCACGCCCAGCGACTCCGCGACGCGACGGGTCATGTCCTTATCGAGCGCGACCGCGAGCGCGAGCGGGTCGGAGCCGGTGCAGGGGATGCCGAGCATCTCGCACACGGCGGGGACGCGGGACTCGCGCGAGCGGCTCACGCCCGTGCCTTCCGCGAAGTTGAACACGAGGTCGGGCGGGTTCTTCAGAACGGCTTCGAGGAAGCCGCGGCCGTCGCCGAGTTCGTCTACCGTGTGGCCGAGGGCGCGGAACACGTCGGCGACGGCGTTGACCGTGACGGGGGAGTCGAACTCCTCGTGCAGGTCGTCGGGCGCGCCGGGCGGGAGCGGGCCGCTCGGCTTCAGGGTACACGCGATTCCGATCCGCACGACGTGGACTCCGGCTGGCTCGCCGCTCGCGGCGGGGTCTTATTTCGCCTTCGACTTCTGGTACAGCACCCAGGCGTTGTACCCGTTCACCGCGGTCACGACCGCCCCGATCCCGCCCGCGAGCAGGTAGAAGTTCTTCTTCTCGGCGGCCACTTTCCCCGAGTACACGAACAGGAACACCGCGAGCGCGGCCGACAGAACGGCCCAGATCACGGCGTTCGAGAGTTCCTTCTTGGCCGCGCCCTTCGGGTCGGTCGGCGGGGTGGTGGACATCGCGTTCCCTCGGTCGCGTTTAACGAACAACCCCAGGCTAGTAGCCCGGAGTTGTTTGGGAAAGGGGTCGGGCTTCAGCCGTTGGACGCGGCCTGCCCGTGACCGTTGGCGTGACCGTTGCCGTTGCCGTTCCCGTTGAGCATCGGGAGCGGAATGATCGGCCGCAGCGCGCCGCCGTCGGTGTTGCCGTCGCCCGCGTCCGACCCTTCGCCGCCGCACCCGTCGCGGACCACGCGCGGCTTCCGCCGGGCCATCCGCTCGTTGTTCTCCGGGATCAGCACGGTCTTGTCGCCCTGGAGCAGCCCGCTCACGCCGCGGGTGTTGGTCGGCTGACCGTTCGCGGCCGGCTTGTCCTCCGCCTGGTAGCGGATGAGCAGCCCCTCGTAGTTCCGCAGCACCACCGCGTCGTCGGACATGGAGACGAGGTAGTTGGGCATCATCGGAATCTTCCCGCCGCCGTGCGGGCTATCGACCACGTACGTCGGGATGCCGATGCCGGACATGTGGCCGCGCAAGCCCTCCATGATCTCCAGACCCTTCCACACGCTCGTGCGGAAGTGCCCGGCGCCGGTCACCGGGTCGCAGTGGAACAGGTAGTACGGCCGCACCTTCGCCCGCAGCAGCCCGCGGAGCAGCGACCGCATGGTTCCCAGGTCGTCGTTCACGCCCTTCAGCAGCACCGAGTGGTTGTTGATCGGCATCCCGGCGCGGAGCAGCGACTTGCAGACGCGCACCGCCTCCGGGGTGACCTCGCGCGGGTGGTTGAAGTGCGTCTGAATGTAGACCTTCTCGGCGGACGCGAGCAGGTCGATCAGTTCCGGGTCGTACAACCGCTGCGGCAGCGTGACGGGCACGCGGGTGCCGATGCGGATCACATCGACGTGGTCGATGGCCTTGAGGTTGTCGAGGTAGAACCGGAGCTTACCTAACGGGAGCGTGAGCGGGTCGCCGCCGGACACGATCACGTCGCGGATCTCGCGGTGCTCGCGGACGTACTGGATCATCCGCTCGTCGTCGGCGCTGACACCCTCCCACCCGCCGCGCGTGAGGGTGGCGCGCTTGCGCGTGCAGTACCGGCAGTACATGGTGCAGTTCGGCGTCGTCAGGATCAGCACCCGGTCGGGGTAGCGGTGCGTGAGGCCGGGCACGGG
>JAYUBA010000531.1:0-1884 GCA_043741075.1 Frigoriglobus sp. | reverse complement strand
CGTTCACCCCGTCGCTGACGCACCGGGTTCGCCCAATTCTCGTGGCACATTCCTTCCTCAACCCCACCACACCCATGACCACTCTCATCCTCGCGTTCGCACTCGCCGCGCCGCCCGCGCCGCCGGCACCGGTCCCGCTCGACGACGCGACCCGCGCCAAGCTGAAGGAGGTCGCGTTCCAGGCGGCGCGCGAGGGCGACGTGACCACACTCAAGGAGTATTTCGCCGCCGGGTTCCCCGCGGACGGGACGAACGCGCGCGAGGACACGTTGCTCATCCTGGCCGTGTACCACGGTCACGCCGACGCGGTCGAGGTGATCCTGAAGCAGCCCAAGCCCGCGCTGAAGCACCGCAACAAGATGGCGTTCACCGCGCTGGACGGAGCCGCGTTCAAGGGGGCGGTGCCGCTCGCGAAACAGTTGGTTAAAGCGGGCGCGGACGTGAACGGGGCGAACGACGCGGGCAAGACGCCGCTGATGCTCGCGGCGCTGACCGGGCGCACGGAGATGGTGAAGTACCTGCTCGAAGCGGGCGCGAAGCCGGACGCGGCCGACAAGGACGGCAACACCGCACTGAAGCTGGCCCGCACGCAGGGCGCGAAGGAGGCGGTCGCGCTGCTCGAAGCCGCGGAGGTGAAGGCGAAGAAGTAGCGGCACCCGGCTGCCCTATCTGACTACAATCTCCCGCACATCCATTCACGGGAGATGTCATGCCCGAACCACTCGGATTCGCCATCATCGGCTGCGGGATGATCGCGCGGTTTCACGCGAAGGCCATTCAAGCGATTCCCGGTGCCCGCGTCGCGGCCCTCGTCAGCCGCAGCGCGGCGAGCGCGGCGAAGCTGCTCGCGGACACCGGGCTGCCGCCGTGCCCGGTGTCCGCCACGGTCGAAGAGGCCGTGTGCGCGCCCGGCGTCGATGCGGTCGTCATCACCACGCCCAGCGGCGCGCACCGCGAGCCGGCCCTGGTCGCCGCGGCGGCTGGCAAGCACGTCGTCGTCGAGAAGCCGCTGGAGATCACTGGGCCGCGGTGTCAGGCGATCATCGACGCCTGCGACCGCGCGGGGGTGAAGCTCTGCACCATCTTCCCGTCGCGCTTCGGCGACGCGAACACCGCCCTCAAGGCCGCCGTGGACGCGGGCAAGTTCGGCCGGCTCACGCTCGGCGAAACCGCCTGCAAGTGGTGGCGCACGCAAGCCTACTACGACGAGGGCGGGTGGAAGGGCACGCAAGCCCTCGACGGCGGCGGCGCGATGATGAACCAGGCCATCCACAACGTCGATCTCTTGCTGTGGATGATGGGCGACGCCACCCACGTCAGCGGCTTCACGGCGACGCTCGCGCACGAGCGGATCGAGGTGGAGGACACGGCGGTCGCGGTGATCCGCTTCAAGAGTGGGGCGCTGGGGGTGATCCAGGCGACGACGAGCGTTCACCCCGGCTACCCGAAGACCATCGCGGTCCACGGCGACCGCGGCTCCGCGGTGATCGAGCAGGACGACGTGCTGCGCTGGGACTTCACGCCCGCGACGGGCGAGGACGCGGCGGTGAAGGAGCGGTTCACCGGGCGAGCGGGGGGCGTAAGCCCCCTGAGTCCCAAATCGGGCGGCGCGGCGGACCCGAAGGCGATCGGCCACGAAGGGCACCGGAGGCAGCTCGCCGACTTCGTGGACGCGGTGCGCGAGAACCGCGTACCGAAGGTGGACGGCCGCGAGGGCAAGAAGGCCGTCGATCTGATCTGCGCGATCTACGAGAGCGCCCGCACCGGCCGCACTGTGGTGCTACCGCCGAGTTGACGGTGACAGCGGTGGTTTCTTTGCTTTGACCTCCCCCCTTGAGGGGGAGGTCGGCGTGGCTTTGCGAGCCGGGTGGGGGGTGAAGCGAC
>JAYUBA010000530.1:0-6403 GCA_043741075.1 Frigoriglobus sp. | reverse complement strand
CAGGGGTTGCGCTCGCGAGGCGCTCGCTTCACCCCTGGCTACCATCGGTCGCCCCTCCGGGGCTAAAACCGTTCGCGGACGACAGGTCTTCTGCCTTTCCTCGCACCCACACCTTTCCGCTACTCCAATCCCGGAATCTTCACGAACAGCCCGTACCCGTTGGCGCACAGCACCAGCCCGATTCCGGCCACGGCGAGGCTCGCGTAGAACGCCCACTTCTTGCCCGACAGCATGGCCACCGACGCCAGCACGATACTGATCTGGAGCAGCACCTCGGCGTAGTCGAAGTACGGGTCGCGGCGGGCCGCGGTGTCCCGCTCCTCCTCCAGCTTCTTCGCCTCGGCCATGATCTCCTCCTTCTCCGCCTTGTACGTCGCCGCCTTCTTGCGGTACTCGGCCAGCTTCTTCTCGCGCGCCTCCTTCTTCCACGGCGTGTTCACCTCCTCGATCTCCAGTTCGAGCGTTTCGGCGGCAAGCTGGTACATGTTCTCCCGCACCACCTTCGCCTGGTAGTACGCCCACTGGTTGCTGGCCTTCTGCTGGGCCATCACCATGTCCTTGCCCGCGTTGCTGCCGCCCAGCGCGGTGACCGCCATCCCGACCGCGTACACGGCCACGAACAGCGCCACCCGCCGGGTGAACGGGTCCGCGGCCTTCTCCACCACCTCATTCGGGTCGGGCACTTCGACTTCGGCCATGTGGCACCAGAGTGATGGTGTGACTCGTTAAGAACCGCCGCCCGCGCGGCGCGCCCACCGCAATTTCGCCGACCGCGACCGCGGGTTCGCCCGGCGCTCGTCCAACGTCGGGCGGATCGCGTCGGGCGTGACCGCGTCGTACACGCCGGCGCGCAGCCCGTCGCGGAACGCCGCCTTCACCAGGCGGTCCTCGCCGCTGTGGAAGCTGATGACCGCCGCCACCCCGCCCGGCTTCAGCACGGTGGGGATCACGCGCAGTAGTTGCGTGAGGTTGGCGAGTTCGCGGTTGGTGAGGATGCGGAGCGCCTGGAACACGCGCGTACACGGGCCGAGCAGTTGCCGCCGCTCCGGCGCCGCGCCCGGCGACCGGTCCACCCGCACCGGGGCCGCACGCTCGATCAGCGCGCGCAACACGTGCGTCCGCTCGACCGGCTTCTCGGCCCGCTGGGTCACGATGGCGTCGGCGATGGCGTCCGCCCGCGGCTCGTCGCCGAGGTCGCGGAAGCACGCGGCCAGCTCTTCCGCGGTAAGCGAGTTCAGCAACTCCGCGGCGGTGCGCCCGCGGGTGCGGTCCATGCGCATGTCTAACGGGCCGTCGCGCATGAACGAGAACCCGCGGTCGCGGTCGTCCACCTGCATGCTCGACATGCCCAGGTCGGCGAGCAGGCCATCGACGTGCGTCACGCCTTCGGTCGCGAGGACGGTGGGCAGCCCGGCGAAGTTGGAGTGGTGGAGCGCGAACAGCCCGCCGCCCGCTTCGAGCTTCGCGCGGGCCGACCCGCGCGCGGCCTCGTCGGAGCGGGCGGCCCACGCGGGGGCTTCGAGTTCGAGGTTCCCCGCGTCGAGGTCGGTGGCGATGAGCAGCCCGTCGGGCGAGACGCGCTGGAGCAGTTCGACGGCGTGGCCGGCGAAGCCGAGCGTGCAATCGACGACGGTGTGCCCCGGCCGCGGGTCGAGCGCGGCGAGCACCTCGGCGAGCAGCACCGGTTTGTGCTCGCCGGCCGCGGTGGAGCGGCGGACGCGCTTCCGCCAGAACGGCCGCCGCTTCTTCTTCGGGAGTTCGTCCATTTGAAGAGTCTCAAGTTATAAGGTCGAAAGTCGTAAAGTCGAAGACCAATGCAGTCGGAGCATTTCGACTTTACGACTTTCGACTTTCGGACTTTACGACTCCAAAGGTAGGGCCTTGCCCTTCGTGGCGAGGAGGCGGCCGAGTTGGTCGGCGCTCAGGCGCGGGTCGTCGGTCAGCAGCGAGCCGAGTTCGGTCAGCACGAACCCTTCCAGGTCGTCGCCGGCCCAGCCGTCGGCGACCAGCTTCCCGCCGATGTGTTCCAGCGCGCGGTCGCGGAGCTTGTCCGTGCGCCGCGTCAGCGTGCCCTCGTTCAGGCTGAACAGCTTCGCGGCCTCCCGCTGACTCAACCGGTACCGCCAGCGGAGGCCGAGCAGCAGGCGCTCGTCGTCGTCGATGGCGCCGAGCCACTCGCGGGCCGCGGCGACGAACGTCTCGTGCCACCGGCCGGACCCGTCGGCCTTCGGGGCGTCCATCGGCAGCGCGATCTCGTCGTCCGGCAGGGCGGTCACGCCGCTCGACTGGCGGAGCTTCGACAGGTGCCAGTTCTGGAACACGCGGATGAGCCACGGGGCCAGCGGGCGCTGGCCGTCGTACCGCGCGAGCACCGGGAGCGAGCCTTCGCTCTCCGGCGCGATGAGGTTGCTCCAGAACTCGGTGACGGCGGTGTCCTGGCGCTCGTCGTTCCGCGGGTACAGCCGGACCGCCCGCGCGCGGAGCGCGTCTACCAACAGGCAGTCGCTCCGCCCGGTGCGGGCGTTGAACAGCACCTCCCACGCGCCGCTCTGCCCCACCAGACAGCCGACGCACACCAGCCAGTCCACCGCGTACAGCCCTTCCAGGTACGCGGCCCACGACACCGGTCCGGGCGCCTTCGGGAGGAAGATGCGGAACGTGCGGTCGAGGTGGGCGAGGAACGCGGGTTCGGCCAGCTTCACCGCCGGCATCTGGAGCCGGACGAAGTGGTACAGCAGCGCGACGCGCCCCTTATCGGCGGGAGTCAGCGGCGGCGTTGTGTCGATGGATGCCACGTTTCAAACCACTCCAACGGAGCCGTGTATCGTAACTGAAAACGTGAACCGTTGAGAAAGTTCGTCCGCGCGCGTCTGGGCGTCGAACAGCAGCGGATCAACAACGTGAAGGTCCGCGAGTAGTTGAGCCAGGCGGGAGCCGACGCGTTGGTTCGCCCCGGTGGCGGTCTCGATCAAGAACCGCTTCACGTACCGGAGATCGTCGCCCGATGGAAACAGCCGACGATCGGGCGCCACAGGTCCCCCAACGAGTACCCGAAACTTCACCGCATCCGAATGAGTAATCACGCCGACGTTATGAGCCAAGTTGTGCCGAATCTGCCACAGGATGGCCAATGTCGCGGCGCGGGCCCTCTCGCCTTCTGGCCTCTGGTGGGATTGGGGGAACAGGAACTCCCAGGCGGCACCGGAGGGAACCTTCAACAGAGACGCGAATCGAGTACTGATCGACCCATTGTTGATCCACGTATCCGATTCGCAGAGCGCTTTCCCTATTGACGGGGCGTTGACGAACGCCGCGATCTTGTCGCTCCGCTTCGGGACGAAGTCGTCGAATCGGTCGTCGGTGGTATAGGGGGCAAGGGAATCGATGCAGAGGGAAGCCAGTTCCTTCAGGAATCGTTCAAACGACTCGATCAGTTCCGCCAACACCATCCGCCGGAGGTGGCCGCGGTGGCGTTCGTACACGGGCTTCTGAACGTCTTGGGAGTCGATGTGGTCGTCAATGTAGCTGAGTAGTCGGAGTCCCTCGTTGACCGAGCGCTCGAAGTGCTCAAGCGGGCGGTCCGCTTGCGGGAGGAGGGGAGACGTGTGTTGGAGAACCTCCCGAACCTTCTGGTGCAAGTCGATCGGTGGACGCGGCACGGGAGACCCTCCGGCGGGCGGCTGGTGATGGCACCGGAGGGTTACGTTCCGACCATCGCTTCGTCCTCAAGGAGCAACCACTCCACGTCGGAGTCCGCCCAGGACAACAGAAAAGTTTTCCGACGCTTGCGGTTGTCGGTGTCGGCCAACCCGTCCAGCCGATCTCCCGCGATCACCTCGCCGCGGGCGCGCGACGCGGGGTTCTTGTCCCGGAGTAACAGGTTCTTGCCCGCCCGGCGCAGTGCCGAGGCGAGTTCATCGCCGGGGCATGGAAAATCCACCACGGAGGTGAGGTGTGGATCGCCGTCCACCGACCACCACTTGTCGGGTTGGCCCTCCACCCATTCGGCCAGCGTCGCGGCCGTCACCGAGTAGTACGGTCCGTCTTTCATAGTCCGGCCCCGCGTCCGTGAGATCACGTTTCCTGGAGCAATCGCTCCCGATGCACTTGAACCATTCTATCCCACCGACCGCCATGCGCTAGCGCGGCGTGAACAGGATCACCTCGACGCGGGACGGCGTGAGCTTCTCCGCCTCCACCACCGGCGACGCGGCCGTGCCCATGCCGAGCGGCGTCACCTTCCGCCGGGTGAACGTGCCCATCTTATGAACGCCGCAGTTCTTGAGGTGATTCGCCACCGCCTCGGCCTGCTTCTTGGTCAGTTCTAGCGCCGCCGCGGTCGTCTGGCTCTTGTCCTCCGGGTCGAAGAACGCGACCACCACGACCTCCGAGCCGGAGCCTTTCTTGGCCTTCAGGACGTTCGCCAGGTCGTTCATGTAAACCTGCCCGCCGTGGAGGAGCGTCGCAGTGCCCGGCTCGAACAGGTGCCCGGAGTAGTACGAGTACCGCTCGCGCGTCATCGTCGGGCGCACGAGGATCGCGGTCGCGTCCTCCACGTAGCTCCGCACGAGCGGCATCTTGCCCAGCGCGTCGCTGCCCTGCTTCACCGACTTGAGCGTGTCTCGCCCGTCGGCCACCAGCCCGCGCAGGTTGCCCATCTCGCCTTCCAGCGTGCCGACCGCCTTGTCCGTGCGGCCGATCAGCTTGCGCATGTCGGTGAGCGTGCCGCGGGCGTCCTCGTACAACTCGTCGTCGCGGATCAGCTTCGCGAGCGTGCCGTTGCTCTCCGACACGCCGTCGATGAACCCCTTCGCGCTCGCCACCGTTTCGCGCGCGTCCTTCGCCAGCGCCTTCACCTCCGCCGCGCTGCCCTTCGCCTCCTTCGCGAGGTCGTGCACCTCGGCCACCGCCTCGTTCATGTCGAACGGCTTGACGCCCCGCAGGCGGCCGTTCGCGAGCGCGCCGGCGGCCGGGTCGCCCGGTTGGATGCTGATGACCTTCGAGCCGAGCAACCCGCTGCCGTGGATCTGGGCCGACGCGTCGGCGTAGACGCGACTGGCGTACTTCGCTTGGAGGCGCATGCGCACCGTGACTTCGGTGCCCGGCCCGTCGCGGTCCGGGTATTCGACGGCGACCACCTGCCCCGCGTCCACGCCGCGGATGCGCACCGGCGTACCGGGGGTGATGTCGTGTGCTTCCGGGAACCCGGCGGTGACTTCCACCGTGTCCGCCCACAGCCCCTGTTTGTCGGCGATGCGCGTGACCCCGTAGCCGCCCAGGCCGAGCGCCGCAACGACGACCAGACCCAGAATCACCGCCTGCCAGCGGGTGAGCGACTGCGACACGGGTGGCTCCTCTCCAATTGTTCCTCGCGACCTGTCGCCCGCAAAGCCGGGCTTCACGGCCGCTCCATGCGTGCGAATCCGCGATATTATACTCTTCGCCCCGCGGCCCGCGGTCTTGACGATTTGAACTTGGGCCTGAAATGACAGTGGCGGCGGGGCTTTGCCCATAAACGTCAGAATGGCAGGCGATTCAAAGGCTTTTCGGCCCTGTTTCGTCCGAAATCAGGGGTTTATATCCAAAGCCGTGGCGGCGGACCGAAATCCGTCGCCACTCGCGCAGTCAACTGCTGCTCATCCGGCAGAGCGGTTCATTCGTCGTTGGGTGAGTCCTGGTCGAAGCCCGCCCGGACCGCGGCCCGGACCCAGTCCCACTCCGTCACCTCGCCCTTCTTCTCCCAGCCGGCGCGGAGGTTCGATTCCACGTCCCAGAAGTGCTGGGTCGGGAAGAAGATCCGCGCCTTCTGCCCGTATTTGAGCGCCCGGCGCAGCACGGCCGGATCGACCGACGGCGGTTGCGTGGACGGGGACGAGAAGTCGATGGTCATCTCGGCCGTGTCGTCGATGTTGTCCGGCATCACCGAATCTCCGCAGCAGCGGGCGATCGGGGAAAAGAGGTGCAAGGAAAGTGCCAGAATGGCACCCTCGGTATCGGATTCGCACTCCTGAGGGAGGAGAGCCTCTGTCTATCGGGGTTTCACCGAGCGCCGAGCGCTTCTTCAAAGGGGAAAATGGGATCGGGCCGGTCCGCCCGTCACGGTCGAACCGATAAAAAGCGCGAAAAGCTGTCCCGAATTCTTTCCCTCACTCAAACACCGGAGATTCCCATGCGGTTCTTGAGCGGTGTGTTCCTGATCGCCTTCGTCGCGATCGTCGGCTTTCTGGCATACGACAATAACAGTGAGACGCACCTGCGGGCGTGGACGTTCTGGCAAGGGAACGTGCCGCTGCCGCTGCTGATCGGCGGCGTGTACCTCCTGGGCATGGTGAGCGGGTGGTGGCTGGTCGGCCTGATGAAGCGGTCGTGGCAGCGGGTGACCGAACCGGACCGCGCGCGGGCG
>JAYUBA010000529.1:0-6413 GCA_043741075.1 Frigoriglobus sp. | reverse complement strand
CCACAAGAGGTACTCGTTGCCCAGGAAGTCGGGCGAGCCGCCGCCCGGCACCCAGGCCACCTCGTCCCCGGCTCCGGGCACGAACCCCGATGGGGCGTCCGCGACACCGGTGAGTCGCAGGTTGACCGCGGCCCGCTCGGCCTGACGACCCGCCGTGAGCAGTTCCAGCGGAAGCCCGAAGGTGCGCTCGAACAGTTCCGCGAGCCGGTCCGCGTGGGTGGTCGAGGTGGCCCCGAACAATACCTCGTTGGCGTGTCGGTCCCACAGCACCGGGGTGCACTTGCGCCGCTTGAACCGCCCGTCCTTGGCTTCCGCTTCCAGCCGGTCCCGTGCGCTCTCCTTGGCTTCGCGTTTCTGCTTGGCGGACGCGAACCCGCTCGGGTTGTCCTTGGAAAGGGCGGTCAGGTCGGCCTCGTAGTACGCCTTGAGCAGGTCGCCGGGGAGCCGGTCGGTGTCCACCCGCAGGTCGAACTGGAGGGCGTCGTTGACGACGTTCTTGGCCAGGTCGAAGTCGAGGTCGAGGACCGACTTGCCGCCCGCCCAGCCGACCTCGACCCCGTCCGCCGCGGCGACGGCCTGCCGCCCGGCGACGTGTTCGCGCAGGCGGTCGAGGTGCTCGTCGTCGAAGAACTGCGGAGCCGGCCCGCCGACCGAGAACCGCAGAAAGGTGACCCGTCCGGTGAAAAATCCCATGCCCGAACCCCTCGTCCTGGTGCGAACCCGAGTGCAGCTTCAGAAATTCGACATCCGGAGGACGGCGGGTGCAGGTAACGTGTTCCCGCCCCGGCCAGAGATGGGCTGTCGGCCGCTCCAGTCGCCACAACCGTTCGGGCAAGAGCGATTGGTACTTTCCTCCCGCGATCAGGAGGGCCAGCATCGTCGATTTCAACATCACCACGGCTGGCCGGAACTTAGTGGGACGTGGCGGTGAGCGTGTGGGCCGGGTCGCACTTGATGTCGAACGCCTGAACGACGACAGAGCCCCCGCCCGGAAGAGCGAAGGCGAACGGATCGGTCAGGGCGGGCTGGTTCCAGACGGCGCAGCCCGCCAGGGCGTCCGCCCACTCCGTCATCACGTCGCCCCGGCTCGCCGCCACCACGACCAACAGTGACGCGGACTTCTTCCACCCTAGCCGCTTGAGCTTGTCCGCGTCGGCTTCGATCTTCCGCAGCCATTTCCCGCCGGCACGGTTGCCGTCGTGGAGCAGGGCGAACTCGGCAAACACCCAGCAGTGGTCGGCTCCCTCGTTGGGACCGCCGACCCGCAGGTCGCCCGAGTTCAGATCCGGGTCGCCGCTGTCGTCCGCCACGCCCTCGCTCGCGTAGCTGGGCTTCGCCGTGACCTCGCAGAACGGGTAGTTCGCCTCGCGGAACTTGCACGCCAGGAACGCCTCCCAGTTGAGCCACTCCTCGAACGAGGAAGTGGTCTCGACCAGGAGGCGCAGGTCGGTCGCTTTGGCTTCGAGCCGGTCGCAAACGGTTCGGAACACGTCGACCGCGAAGGTGTACGAGTCGCTCATTGGTTGCACCCCGTCCGTGTAACAGGTCGCTGCCTGCCGCGTACCGCTCGGCGATTCAAATAGCACTATTGAGAATGGAACAGAGTGCCGAAGCACGCGGCTCGGAGCCCGTCGTAGTCTGGGAACTCGTCACCCGCACGCTTCGGCACACGCGACATCACCAGGACGGACCGGCGACGTCTTCCAGTTCGGGGAGTGCTTCTGCGGGGATCGCCACCCGCACGGACCGGGCCACGCCCGCTTCCCTGGTGATGAGGCCGAGTTCTTCCAGTTTCACGACCATGCCGTGAGCCGCGGGCGGCGTGACCCGAAAGAACGTGACGAGGTCGGTTTCGGCCGGTCCCCGGCGGTGCAATTTTCGGTACAGGTGGATGAACGCGAGGAACTGCCCCTGTCGGGGGGTGATCTTCACGCCCGCGGTGCTCTTCGCCTTCGTGCCGGTGTCCTTCGGCGACGAACTCTCGGCCGGTGCCTTCGCCGCTTTCGGTGTCGGCGCGAGCGACTCCGGGGTCAGGGCGAACTCCCTCGTCCAGAAGTCGACGATGTGCTGCACGAGCGGGATCGAGGCCGAGGTGAGTCCCGTCCCCTGACTCGAATCGTACCGCTCGGCGTACTGGCGTGCAGTTTGGTACACCCACGTGCCGACGTCGCGTTCGTGGGCCAGCAGGCACGACAGGGCGTACTCGAACAGGAGCAGGTTCCCGTCCGTGATTAGGCGGAGCGCCCCGAACGGGATGTTCCGGTGCTCGTTCTGCTCGGCCACCATCCGCCCGTGCAACTCGGACAGCGTCCGCCGCAACTTCTCGGTCGGCGTGCGCTGCCACGCCTCCAGCCCTTCGAGGGCCTGCTCCATCATCTCCCGGTGGCTCTGCTGGGTCGGCGTGGCCGGGTGCGCCGAACGCTCCTTCGACTGGTTCAGGTGCTCGAACGTCTTGCGGGCGAGGTGGGCGACGAAGCGGTTCGCCCGCTCGTGCGCTTGGCACAGGCTCTTGAGTACGGTGAGGCGGGTGATGGACACCGCCCACCGGGTCTGGCGGATCTCCGCGGCGAGGCCCGCCAGCTTGCGAATGCGTTGCAGGTCATCGCGGGAAGGTGATGGCGTCATGATGAGTTCGGTGCTGTTGCGGAGCGGCGTTCCGAGCGGTACGTGTTGTGTTACTCGCCTTCGCCCTCTTCCCGCGCCCCGAACCGCTCGAACCGGCGGGCGTCGAACCCGTCCGGCAGCGGTACAACGCGTCCCTCTCGGTGGCACCCCCGTGCCCAGTTGGTGAGCGCATCGTACACGGCGTCACCGGCCAGACCGCCGAACCAGCGGTTCCCGTCCGGGGTGATGACCAGGCCGACGTTGGCAAGTCGCACGGCCCCAGGCACCCGGAGATCGTCAACTGCACCGAGCGGTTCAGTTTCTCGCCTTTCCACACCGCCTTGAGCCGCCCGACTGGCACCTCGGGACGACCGCGGTCCGTGCGCCCGCAGCAGCACCCCTGGCAGAACACCAGTTGGGCGAGCGGTTTTCGGGATGTCGCCAGCGAGTCGGTCATTTGCCCATTACCTGCCTCACGGTGGGGTGACCAACCCCCGACGTCAATATACCCATGATGGCGGTCCAGAACGCAACGGTGGGCCTGCCTGCCCCCAATGGGGGCAGTTCGTTCTCGGAACTGGCTCGTCGAGAACGAGGGACGTGAAAAAGAAATGCTCGGGGAAGGGGTGGAAAGCCTGAAATGCGACTGCAACGTCACCCAGAAAGTGCCCCCAAAATGCCCCTAAATTCTATGCGTGGGGCTGGGGGCAGAAACGAACAAACCCCGCAAGTGCTTATCCTTGCGGGGTTTGCTTCAGCGAGGACGACGGGACTCGAACCCGCAACCACCGGATCGACAGTCCGGTACTCTAACCAATTGAGCTACGTCCCCAAAGTCTTGTGACCCCTTCACTTCCGACTACTTATCCTGGAAGCCATCTCCGTCTTTGACACCGACACCTTCAGGTGGTGTGGTTGTCTGCTGGAACAGCCGACCGCGACATTGTGACACCCGTGTGAGGAGCGGTCACCATGTCTGAGGCGAATTCTACCAGCACGCCGGCACCCGGCAAGACCCCCAAACCAAACAAACCGTACCCAGACTTTCCGCTCTTCCACACGCAACTGAGAGTAGGTCTTACGCAGTGTGGCATACCGGGGGCTTTGCACACCAAATCCCCATTTGCGACGTAAGTCCTTATTCGAGGGCTTCAGACTTGACATAAGTCCTTAGTACTACTCCGTTACTCTTTCTGGGGGCGTGAGCCCTGTGAGCGGCAATAGGGGCAATCGAGCTTGGCCAGCGGCATCAGCAGTCGCTGCAACGCTCGCCGAATACCGGGCAACGTCAGCACCAGTTCGGCGCCCCCTTTTTTACCCGCCCTTGGCGGTCCTGTTCTGCCCGATGTCGCTCCAACAGCAAGAACCCGTAGGCCAGAATGGTCATCGCGTGGTGGTGGAACCCACGCCCGCTCCGCCCCTCGAAGTGATCCCGGCCCAACTCGTCCTTCCGTTGCTGGTCGCCGGCATCGGCCACCACCGCGCGGCCGGGCAAGCCCTCGCCTCGCACCCGATCGAGCAACTCCAGGGCGATCTCATGTTCGGTCCGCGACCGCCGCTGATCTTTGGGAACGCCGGCCGCGACGCCTCGTGTGAACCGCCGGGAGCGCGTCCACGACTTTCGGCAACGCGATCGCGTCGGGCACGTTGGCCGCCGTCGCGAGCGCACCCAGTGGCACGCCGTGGCCGTCCACGACCGCGTGGTGCTTGGACCCCGGACGCCCGCGATCCGTGGGGTTGGGGCCGGTTTTCGGGCCACCACCCAAGGCCCGAACACTCGACGAATCGACCGCGGCGCGGGACCCGTCGATCTCGCCGTCCTCGTCCAACTCGGTCAACAAGAGGGCGTAGAGCCGATTCCACACCCCGGCCCGATGCCACTTCTTGAGGTACCGTCGGTAGCGACTGCCCGAACCCCAACCCAACTCGCACGGCAGGTCGTTCCAGCGGATGCCCGTCCGCAGGACGAAGGGGATTCCGGTGAGTACCTTGCGCCGGTCCAGGGGCTTGCGGCCAGGGTGACGGAACCGGCGACGCTTGGGTCGGGGCAACAGCGGCTCGATTTTCGCCCACAGTTCATCGGGAAGTAACGCCTTCATCGTTCGATCCTCCGGGGCGACCCAGAAGATCACTGACGCGAACAGGATGCCGATTCACTCATTCCGCCACCGTTTCGTATTCTTGGGGTCAGTGACCATTTGGTGTGCAAAGCCCATAACGGGTAGTTTGCGCTCGATGATATTGGGTTCTACCGTGGTGTCGTGAGCGCTCCCAAAGTCCAGCCGAACGACTACATCGAGTTCCTGATCGCGACCCCGAAGTCGTGTTCCGCGTTGGAGGCGGCCCGCGCGCAACCGGACCGACCCGACCCCCCGGCGCACGACGCCGCCCGCTGCACGCGAGGAGCGGCGAGATGGCGGCCTGACGATGGCGATCGAACGATTCCATCGATGCGCCGCGATCGAGATTGCGACGGTGTCCGTCGCGCGCCCTTCGGAGGGCTTCGCGGTCGGTCAGTTGTGCTCGGGAGAGTCCCTGCGGCAAACTGAGATTCGGGGACTGGAACTCCGGAGAGAATCGCCATGCGTCCTTCCGAGTGGCCGCCGTTCTCCGCGAGAGATTCGGATGCGGGTCACGCGACGGAATCATGGATCGTTCCCGATTCGCACTGCGGAAGGATGAACGCGACAAGAATCGGGCCGGTGGCTCACCGCTCCCACGGCTTGCGGTATCCCTTGGTCGGCAACCCGTTCGCCCCACGGTCGCCGGGGACCGTCTCCGCCGGCCGATCTCGCGGTCACTTCTTCGGGCGCGTGGGCATCTCGCCGACATCGGCCCCGGCGCGAACGGGGCGCTGCCCCGGATCGGGTCGCAGCTTCTTCCAGTGGATGTCGTCCCCGGACACGAACGCGACCGGGTCCGACTTCACCGTGCCGGCCGGCGCCTCGAACCGCTCCCCCTTCGCGACACCGGCGGTCCGTGAGGACACGAGGAACGTGCGGCGGGCGGGCGGGCATGGCGGATCTCGCTACGGAGTTCCGTCGCGGGTCGGCACGCCGCACGCCTTGAGCAGCGTCTCCTGCACGGCGAGATCGTGTTCGGCGGGGAAGTCGGTGCGCTTCTCGCCGCGGACGACGCGGGCCATGTCGGCGGCGTCGCCGACGTACCGGGTGTACTTGGGGAACGCCACGTCCTGCGTCGCCCCCTTGTACTCGCCCCGCGCTTGCGCCAGGGAGACTCGTGCCGCGGGGTCGTCCAGCGGCTGGATGTGGAACGTGCCCTCGGTCCCGCACACGACCAGGTGGCGCCGGTCGAAGCCCCCGACCTCCATCGCGCTCGACTTCACCGTCGCGGTGGCGCGGGGGTAGCTCAACACCGCGAGCATGTTGTCGAGCAGTTTGTCGTCGCGCGGGGAGGAATGCTGGTTAAACGCTGTCACGTCCTTCGGTCGGCCGAGGACACCGACCACGAGGTCGAGGACGTGGCAGCCGAGTTCGAACAGGATGCCCCCGCGGTACTCGGCCAGTTGCTTCCGCCCGGCCGGATCGACGACCTTGCTCATCACCGCGTGGACCTCGAACACCTCACCGAGCCAGCCCTTCTTGAGGAACTCGCGGAGCAGCACGACCGCCGGGTTGTAGCGGTACATGTAGCCCATCTGTACGAGGAGGTTCTTCTTGGCGGCGGCTTCGAGAATGCGCTGGACCTGCGGCAGCGACTCGCCGGCCGGCTTGTCGATGTGGACGTGCATCCCCGCGGCCACGCACGCCCCGGCGGTGTCGAGCAGGTCGCGGACCCGCGTTTCCACC
>JAYUBA010000528.1:0-1890 GCA_043741075.1 Frigoriglobus sp. | reverse complement strand
CGATGCCGGGTCGCAGATAGTGGACCCGGCCGGGGTCCACCTGGTGGACCGCCAGGTACCGCATTGCCTCCTCGGCCCCGTCCCCGTGCGGGTCGAGGTAGGTGAAGCCGATCCCGGCGCCGACGAGCTGGCGGATGAGCAGCTCGATGAGCTTGGACTTGCCGCTCCCGCTGCCGCCGGCGATGAACGCGTGGCGGAAGAGGTGCTCGGGTTTGAGCCGGAGGTTGCTTCGGCCCGCGGCCAGGATTTGGCCGAAGGTCAGGATCAGGTAGTGCAGAATCGTCGTCATCGGACTGTCCTCCTTAGGTCGGAAATGCGTCTCTCGTAATCTTCACGGACGAACGCCACGGTCTCGTCCTTCTGCGTCCGCTCCAGGGGTGACGCCAGCACCTCCCGGATCTCCGCCTCCCTGCGCTCCTCGAGCCTCCGGACTTCCTCCGTGACCCGCGCCTCCGCGGCGCGCCGCTCCGCCTCCAGACGGTCCGCTTCGGGAGCCGGGGCCGGGGCCGGCGGCGTCTCCGCGGCTGCCGTTGGTGCCGGCCTCGTCCTCAGCCGCTCCATCTGGTCGAGCAGCCGCTGGCCGGCCTCGCGGACGTAGTCGAGCGGGAGGTCCGGATCGAGGTGGTCTCGAAACTCGATCGGGAACCGCTCCGCGCCGGGGAGCCCCGCGATCTCGGCGCTCAACTCGTTGAACCGCCGCACCGTCGCAACGCGCACCGCGATCTTCTCGTGGCGGTCGCGGAGCGTTCCCGCGCACCGCTCGGCGCAGACCAGGAGGCGTCCGAGGTCCGTCCCGGTGCGGGCGTGTTGCTCCCGGAACGTCTGGATCTCGCGGTCCGCCTCCTCGAGTGGGAGCACCGACTCGATCTGGCGTTTCAGCCGCAGGTAGTGCGTCCGGATGCCGAGCGCGAGGTTCCGCAGTCGGTCGTCGTACTCGGCGCCCCGCGCCTCCGCGTCGGGGTCGGCGGGCGCGGGCTGGGGAGCGACCGGGCGGGGCCGCGGCGGCAGCCCGTGGCGACGGCGGTAGCTGTCGGTGCCTTCGAAACAGCACAGCGCGAAGAGGGCGACGGGGACGAGGTAGCCCGCCCCGAGCTTCAGAAGGACGTCCAGCGGATCGGCCCCGTCTTCCACCGCCTTGCGGCTTGCGACCGCGACGACCGTCCAGAACCCGTACGATCCGGTGACGCACCAGCCCGGGGTCTTAGCCGGGAGTTGCCGGAAGAACGCCACCGCCTGCCCGACCCGCCCGGGATCCGGGGACAGCGCCCAGGTGGCGAGGAGGGCGGCAGCACTTGCCGCCGCGAGCCCGACGGCGACGAGTGGGAACACTTTGCCGACGTCCGAGTAGACGTTCAGGCCGAACAGGGCGAGGACCGCGCCGTGGGCGAGTGCGGCCCGCAGCACGCGGCTTTCGATCGGACACTCCGGCAGGTCCGCGCCCGGCGGGCGTTCGGAAGCGCTCCTGGGACCGTCGCTCATGGCGTGGCCTCCACCGAACGCCCCGGGAGAATGGCCGCCAGCGTTCGGTCCGGGAGTGCGAGGACCGACCCCCCGGCGACGGTATCGTTGAGGCAGCGGGACGATGCGAATCGGGCCAGCATGGGTCACCGCGGAACGCGTGGGACGATACGAGACACGAGGGACGCCGATCCCGACGGACAAGAGGCCCGCGGACGGGCCGTTACCCTTTCGAGGCGGAACTGAGGCCGACGGCGATGGCCACGACCACGACGAGTGCCCCCACGATCTTGAGGACGAGCACCAGGAACGCGCCGATGGCCGCAACGAACTGCCGGAGCGCCGCAGTGAGGTCCTGGAGGACGAGACAGAGCCCGTAGAGGAAGGCCCCCAGCGCAGCGACGGCGAGCGCCGCTAGGACGAGAATTCCGA
>JAYUBA010000527.1:0-6416 GCA_043741075.1 Frigoriglobus sp. | reverse complement strand
ACCGTATAGTCCCCCTCGAACTCGCCGTGGAACGGCACCGGGTGTTGCGCGGCGGCGGGGCCGGCGAGCCCCAGCGTCGTCAGGACGGCCAGGACGAGGACTGCTGCGGAACTGCGGAACTTCATGGAATCTCTCCTTGCGGTCTGCAGTCGAGCGGTAGGACACCGTTCCCGGCGCGCAGACCGGGCGCCGGGGTGCCATGGCACGCACGTGCGTGTTCTTCTACGCGGCCGGGACTCGCCGGCCGCTTTGGATCAACGGGTCACCAATCCGAGCCCGGCACTTCGCCTCCCGATGGCGTCAGACCGGCCCACCAGGTGGCGCCGCTCATACCCGGTGACAGAGTGCGGACGCTGCCGTCGGCCAGGCCGACCAGGATGCCGCCGGGGTGAGCCGTCGAGGCACGAGTCGGGTCACAGTTGCCCAGAAACGGGGTGGGCCGGACCTGAAACTTCGACCCGGGGCCGATCGCGTTGGGGGCGCCGCGGCCCGACAGGGCGGGGACCGCGAACCCGGGTTGAAACGCCTTGCCCGGCAGGGTCATGGGCGGCGGCTGCCAGCCGAAGACGGGGGACGTGCAGTAGGCCCACGCCGTCCCGCCGACGCCCAGCGCCGGCACCATGGCCGTGCTGGAGCAGCGGGCGTATTTCTCGGCGTGAAGGACGGTGTTCGAGGTGCCGTCAGCGAAGTCGGCGATGCGGGTCATGCCCTGCGGACTCGTCGTGGGCGGGTGCGTGGTGAGGTCATTCCTCGCCGACACCAGGGCATTGGGAGCGTAGCAGGACGCCCCGAAAGGAACGCCGTCGATCGTCACGAGGCCGTCCGGACCGACGCCCGGATCCGAGGGGCAGAGGAAGACGGATATCGACTGGCTGTAGGCGGTATTGTTGCCCGGATAATACGCCGTGCCCGGGCCGAACGGCGGCGGAAACGGCACGCGACCCGACGAGCGTTCGTAGAGGTTTCCTTGCTCAAGGAATGGTAGCAGATGGAAGAAGTAGGTCCCGAACGCGCCATTGCGGGCGGCCGGATAATACCCGATGCCGGGCGGCAAGTGCTGATACGTGTCGTGATGCCGGTGGGCCGCCATGCCGAGCTGCCGCAGGTTGTTGGCGCATCTCATGCGGCGGGCGGCTTCGCGGGCCGCTTGCACCGCCGGCAAGACGAGACCGGCCAGGATGGCGATGATCGCGACGACGACGAGCAGTTCGATGAGGGTGAAGCCGCACGGGCGGGCTTTTGTTATCAATTTACGCACGGATGCACCACTTTTAATGTTCAGGAGAGACTGTTAACTTGCGTGGGCTCACGGCCCCTCGACGATCCCGGGCCGTGTGTCCAGCAGGGTCACATCCCAGATCTTGACCGTGCGATCGTGGCTTCCCGAGATCAAGTTCCGGCCGTCGGTTGTGAAGGCGACGCTGCTTACGAGGCCGGTATGGCCGCGGAGGTTGAGGAGCAGATCTCCGGTGTCGCTGTCCCAGACCTTCACGGTGCTGTCCTCACCCGCCGAGGCGACCCACCGTCCGGGGTCGGGGCTGAAGGCCACGGTGTAGACGTCCCCGCTGTGCCCCGGAAGGGCTTCGTGTCCCGGAAGGGTTTGCAGCTCGTCCCCGGTCCGCACGTCCCAGAGCTTGACGGTGCTCCCCTCGCCGCCGGTCGCCAGGCGCCGGCCGTCCGGGCTGAACGTGACGTTCAAACACTGACCGCGGACCAGCGCCCGGAGGGTCTGGCGGGCGTCCTGCTTCTCGCCCAGGCGGGTCGCGTCCCACAGCTTGACCACCCCGTCATTGCTCGCCGAAGCTAGGTGCTTGCCGTCGCGGCTGAAGACTACTCCCCGGACCGGCCGCTCGTGGGTGCCGAGCGGAGGGCCGATCGGCCGGCCGGTCCGGCCGTCCCAGACCTGCACCGCTCCGTTCGCCCTCCCCGTGACCAGGTATTGGCCGTCGGGGTCGGGACTGAACGCGACGGCGAAGAACTCCGGGTCGCCTGGGAGCGTGCCCGGGAGCGTGAAGTCTTCCCGGCCCGTCTGCGGGTCCCAGACCTTGGCCGTGAACAGCCCGCCGTCCGCCCCCGCGGAGGCGACCCGCTGACCGTCGGGCCGCCAGGCCAGGCAGAAGACGATGTCCCGGTGGCCGTCGAACTCGGCGTCGACCCGCCCGGTCTGCGGGTCCCAGAGTTTGGCGGGCGCGCTGAAGCCCCCCGACACGATCTTCCGGCCGTCGGGGCTGACCGCCAGGCTCCAGATCTCATTGCCGTGTCCCCGGAAGGTCATTGTTTCCTGGTCTTCGTGACCCCGAAGCGGGGTCGCGTCCCAGACGCGGATGGTCCCGTCTTTGCCGGCCGAGGCCAACCGCCGGCCGTCCGGGCTGAAGGTCACACACCCGCAGACTCCGGTGTGTCCGCGGAGGCCGATCACCTCCCGGCCGGTCGTCGCGTCCCAGACGCGTACGGTCTTGTCCTCGCCGCCCGAGGCGAGGCGCCGGCCGTCCGTGCTGAAGGCGGCACCCAGGACGAGTCTCTTGTGCTTGAGTGTGCGGAGGAGCGCGCCGTTCGTCGTACCCCACACGTCCACGCGTCGGTTGAAACTGGCCGTGACCAGCCGCTCGCCGTTCGGGCCGAACGCCAGTGCAGTGACAGGATGGCGAGCGTCTCTGGATTTGGGGAAGGTGCAGAGCGGTTCGCCCCCGGCCTCCGCGTCCCAGAGCCTGACGGTCCCCCCCCACGTCCCCGTCGCCAGGCGGCGCCCGTCACGGCTGAACGCCACGCTGATCGGGCGCTTTTCGTGCCCGGGGAAGGTGTGCAGGGGCCGATCGCTCCTCCAGTCCCAGGCCGTCACGACTCCGTCCCATCCCGCCGCGAGCCGTCGGCCGTCGGGGCTGAACGCCGCGGCGTACGCGGTCCCGAACACGTGGACGGGGCCGCAGGGGCGGTCGAACACCGCGAGGCCGGTCGTCAAGTTCCAGACCTTCACCCGCTTGTCCGCGCCGACGGAGGCTAGGTGCGTGCCGTCGGGGTGGAACGCGATGCTGGATACAAAGCCGCCGTGCGCCTTCCCGAGGGACCGAATCACCCTACCCGTCCTGATGCTCCAGACTCTGACGGCCCCGTCCCCGCCCGCGGAGGCGAGGGAATCTCCGTCGGGGCTGAACGCCAGGCTATTGACTTCGGCCTTGTCCCGCAGGACGACCGGCTCCACCCGGCAGAGGCGCATGAGGTAATGCCACTCCCACTCGCGCAGGTCTCCCGGGCACTCGCCGAGGAGTTCAAGGGCACGGCCGAGGTTGTCCGCGGACAGTTCGCGGTGGGCCAGTGCGATCCGGTGGAAGTACGCATCCCGCCGCTCGCGCTCGAGGGTCCGCGCCAGTTCATCCTTGGCCCGGGTTTCGGCCCGCAGCGCCTTCGCCACCGCCCGTTGCTCGCGCGCGATCCGGATCGTGCTCGTCGCCAGCCCCGCCACCGCCACCGCCACCGCCAGGGCCACGGACGCCGCGGTCACTACCGCGCCCCGGTTCCGCCGGGCGAACTTGAGACAGCGATACCGGGCCGACGGCGGGCACGCCTCCACCGGCTCGTCCGCCAGGTAGCGCTGCACGTCGGCGGCGAGACCGGTGGCCGTCTCATACCGCCGCGTGCGGTCCTTCTCCAGCGCCTTCATCACGATCCAGTCCAGCTCGCCGCGCACCAGCTTCGTCAGCTTCGCCGGCTCCATGTAGCGCAGGGCCGAGATCGAGGCCAGCGACGCGCCCGAATCGCTCAGCCGTGTGCTCGGTCTGGGAGGCTCCACCTCTTTGATCATCCGCAGGATCTCGGCATAGGCGGCCAGCTTCACCAGCTTGCTGCCGAGGGGCGTGCTGCCCGTAAGAAGCTCATACAGGAGCACGCCCAGCGAGTAGATATCGCTACGAGTATCGACCCCCAGGGCGCTCATTTCCGCCTGCTCCGGGCTCATGTATTCCAAGGTGCCGACCAGGGTTCCGTACTGCGTGAACAGCGTCCGCTCGGTCAGCGTCTGCTCGGTCGCCTTGGCCACGCCGAAGTCGATCACCTTGGGCACCGGCTTGCCGTCGTAGAGCGTGACCATGACGTTCGACGGCTTGATATCGCGGTGGATGACCCCCTTCTGGTGGGCGTGCTGGATCGCCCGGCAGACCGGCACGAACAGCTCCAGCCGCTGGCGCGGAGTCAGGTGGTTGTCATCGCAGTACTGGGTGATCGGGACCCCGTGGACCAGCTCCATGACGAAGTAGGGGCGGCCCGAGCCGGTGGCCCCGGCATCCATGACGCGGGCGATGTTGACGTGGTCCATGAGAGCCAGGGCCTGGCGCTCGGCCTCGAAGCGGGCGACCACCTGGCGGGAGTCCATGCCCGGCTTGATGACCTTGAGAGCCACCTTGCGGCGGACGGGCTGCGTCTGCTCGGCCATGTAGACCGTGCCCATGCCCCCCTCGCCGATCTGCTGGAGCAGCTTGTAGGGGCCGATGACCGTGCCGGTCCCCTCGGCCGGAGGGGCCAGGACCATTGAGAGGGTGGGCGAGGCGGGCGGGGCGTCGAGGAAGCTGCCGGCCCCGTCGCTGGCCTCGAGGAGGGATTCGACCTCCGCCCGCAGCGCCGCGTCGGCGGCGCACGCCCGGTCCAGGAACTCCCGACGCTCGGCGGCGGGGCGCAGTTCCAGCGCCTTCAGGAACAGGTCGTTGGCTCTGGGGTTCCAGGTCATCATGGTTCGTGTCCGATCGTTCGCGGGTGCCCTCACTCCTCAGTGCGAGAAATGACGGCGGCCTGCGCGCGGAAAAAGTACCGCGGGTCAACTATTTCGACAGTTGGCGGAACAGCCAGGCCCGGCCCAACGCCCAGAGGCGGTCGGCGGCGCCGCGGCTGACCCCCAGGGCGTCCGCGGCCTCCTGGTGTGAGAGGCCGGCGAAGTGGCGCAGCTTCACGAGCCGGGCCGCGTCGGGGTCGTGCCGCTCCAGCCGTGTCAGCGCCTCGTCCAGCGCGACCAAATCGTCCGTGCGGGCTCCCGGCGCGGCGAGGTCGTCGGGGAGGTCCACCCGGGACCGGCCGCCGCCGTGCATGTCGGCCTGCTTGCGGCGGGCCTGGTCCACGAGGATGCGGCGCATCGCCTCGGCGGCGGCCGAGAAGAAGTGGCCGCGGCCGTTCCACCCGGCCGGTCCGGAGATCTCCTCCCTCGGTGACCCGACCAGCCGCAAGTAGGCCTCGTGGACCAGGGCCGTGGCCTGGAGCGTCTGGCCCGGCTTCTCCTTGGCCAGCCGCCGGGCCGCCAGCTTACGGAGTTCCTCATAGACCAGCGGGAGCAAAGCCTCGGCGGCCTTGGAGTCGCCCTGCTCGATGGCCGAGAGGATGCGCGTGACGTCGTTCATGGCCGCAGTCCGCCGGGGTCGACGCACCCGGTCTGCCGTGGGGGCCGTCTCTCGGGCCGAGCGGCCGTCGGGCTTGATGGGATAGGTCCTACCGCCTCAGGTTAACAGCCTGGCATGTGAGAAGATAGCCTCGCCCGATCGGCTGAGCTCCCCGGGGAAGTGCGTCTTCCGCCCACATCTACGCAGCCGACCGCGCGGGGGCACGGTCCCCTTCGGAGTGAGACCGACGAATTCTGCAGCAGGAACGCTCGCTCCGAGACGCAGCGATTAAATCGACATGTGTCGGATAGCGCAGCGGGTGCGCGTTCCGACCCCAAGGACGCACGAATTCGCTGGTGGGAGATGCCGTATCAATATGTGAGAGAGGTTCAAAGACGGGGAATGGCGAATGCACGCCTGCATGATGCGTGCAAAATAGCTCTGAAGGAACCGTGCCAAATACCGGCGAACTTAACACGTGGAATCGAGTGGGTGGATGAGATAAACTGGTTGGTGGTTGCGACCACCCCTGTTGACGGTTTCTGATTTGGCTACATCTAGTGATATGGTTGTAAGACAGGTGACATTTGCTATATTGCTAATGCCTCAACTGCTTCAGCACCAAACCACGCATGCACAGTTTGTATGGCTGTGTCTGATAGTTTCTGTGTAAACAGCAGTGCCAATCGCCTCTTTGGCCGTGAGCAAGCGACATAAAAGAGGTTGCGGTTCCGCTCGAACGCCTCCTGCTTCTTGGGCGGAATCCTTCCCACATCTTGTGCAAGTTCAAGCATTTCGTTGAAATTGTACTGGTTCCAACCCCGCCCTACGACGACGATCACGTTCTCGAACTCGGCGCCCTTGACACCGTGCTTCGTTTCGAACGGCGAATGACCGTGGAGGTAATGGGTCAAGGCGACAATTTCCTGATATGGGACCGCGTGAAGTTTCTCCAGCTCGGTCAATGCGGCTGGCATTTCCTCACCCGCGGCTCTATCGAAGCGCTCTACTGACTCCAGCAGTCCAAATGGGACAAGTTCTTCAGGAAACGCCAGTTTT
>JAYUBA010000526.1:0-1891 GCA_043741075.1 Frigoriglobus sp. | reverse complement strand
CCCTCCCTTCAGGGAGGGGGCTGGGGGGGGGGTCTTACGCGCTACGCCCCCCTGCACTTCCCCGCGCGCCGCTACGTCCTCAAAGCGCTCTCGCTCCTCCCGCATCGCCGGTGGCAGTGCCTCACGACGCCGTGCAACCCCATCTGCCCCGCGATGTGGCGCGACGCGAGCCGGTACGCCGGGCCGCTCGACGCGGTCCACGCCACGGCGTTCCCGTACTCGTTCCCGATCGCGTGCGGGCTGCGGCTCGCGCGCCGCCGCGGGGTGCCGTTCCTGCTCACCCCGTTCATTCATCTTGGTGATGCAAACGACCCGCACGACCGCACCCGCGCGCAGTACACGAAGCCGCACCTGCGCTGGCTGCTGAAGCAAGCGGATCGCGTGTTCGTGCAGACGCGCGCGGAGCGCGACGCCGCAGTGTCGCTCGGCGTAGACGCGGGGCGCGTGGTGCTTCAGGGATTGGGCGTTGAGGCGAGCGAATGCACCGGCGGCGACCGCGCCCGCGCTCGGGCCGCTAGCGGCATCGCGGGCGAAGAGGTGGTGATCGGGCACCTCGCGAACAACAGCTTCGAGAAGGGAACGGTCGATCTGCTACGCGCGGCGGAGCGGGCGTGGGCCGCGGGGCACCGCTTCCGCGTCGTGCTGGCCGGGCCGGAGATGCCGAACTTCCGCGCCTTCTGGGACGCGTTCGCGCGGAAGGATCGCGTCACGCGACTCGGCGTTTTAAGCGCTTCGCAGAAGCGCGACTTCTTCGCGGGGATCGACTGTTTCGCGCTGCCGTCGCGGTGTGATTCGTTCGGGCTGGTGCTGTTGGAAGCGTGGGCGAACGCGAAACCGAGCCTCGTGTACCGCGCCGGCGGCCCCGCGGAACTGGTGCGCCACGAAGTCGATGGCCTTCAGGCCGCGTGCGGCGACGTGCCCGAACTCGCGACACAACTTGGGAGAATGGTGGCGGATGAGGCGTTCCGCCGCCGGCTCGGTGACACCGGGCTGTCACGCGTCGCGACGGAGTTCCAGTGGCGCGACAAGCTGGAGTTGGTGCGGGAGACGATCCGGGAAGCGGTTGCGGCTTCCGGCCCTCTCCCCTTGCGGGAGAGGGTGACGAGGCTTTGCGAGCCGGGTGAGGGGTAGCGCCTTCTGCGGGCTAACGTTTCACCCCTCACCCGGCGGCGAAGCGCCGCCACCCTCTCCCGCAAGGGGAGAGGGCAAGAAAAGCGGTCACTTCAGGCGGAGCACCACGAAGTCCACGTCGCCGTTGGTTTTCAGCACGTGGAGTAGCGCCCCGTTCTCCAAGCTCGCCTTCTGGAGCGCCTGCTCGAACGTCAGCGCCGACGTGACCGCGACCTTGTCCACCTTCAGTACGACCAGCCCGCGCGACAGGCCGGACTTCTCCGCGAGGCCGCCGCGGACCACGCCGGAAATCACCGCGCCCTTCAGTTCCTTCGGCAACTTCAGTTGCTTCACTGCCTCCGGCGTGAGGTCGGTCACGACGAGGCCCACCGCGTCCGACGTGACGCCGCCCGGCACCGGGGCCGGCACCGCCGCGGGCGCCGGCTCGGGCTTGAGCGCCTGACGCTCCTCCTCGACCTTCACCTTGCCGACGTAGAACTTGCCGGCGCGCCACAGCAGCACGTCCACCACCTGCCCGACCGGGAGGGCGGCGGACACCTTCATCATGTCGAACGCGTCCTTCACCACCTGCCCGTTCACCTTCGTGATAACGTCGCCGGCCACCACGCCGGCCTTCGCGGCCGGCGAATCGTCCCCGACCTTTGTGACGACGACCCCGCTGCCGGCCTTCACGCCCGCCTTCTTCGCGGCGTCGTCGTCCAGGTCGCGCACCGCGACGCCGAGGAACGACCGCTTCACGGTGCCGTTCTTCAGGAGATCG
>JAYUBA010000525.1:0-1891 GCA_043741075.1 Frigoriglobus sp. | reverse complement strand
TTCGCGGGCACGCGGTGCCCGCGAAGCCGCGAGCGGCTAAGAGAAGTCGCCCCAACTCACTTCTTCGCCGGACCCAGGTATTCCAGCTCAACGTAATGCGCGCCGCGGCTCTTGTCTTTCAGCAGGATGGTCACCTCGAAGCGGTTGTCGCCGGCCGGCAACTCGATGTTCCACGATGTCTTGTTCGCGAACGTCCCCGCCGGCAACGCCGAGTGCTCGAACGTGTGCCGGTCGGCTCGCAGAACGGCGCTGTCGAACTCGCCCGGCGCGTACACCGTCACTCGGTACTCTCCCGCCCGCTCGAACTTCACCTCCCAGTGCCCGACGCTGTCCGTATTCCAACCAGCCTTGTCGCCACGCCAGTCCTGACGGCTCAGCCGCACCGGGTTCTCATGGGCGCTGCCGATCACGATGCGCGGCGGGGCGAACCCCTTCTTCGTCACGTCCGCGAACCACGTTTCGTACTCGCGCTTCAACTGTGCCACTTCGTCCGGCTTGTCCGCGGCGATGTCCTTCTCCTCGAACGGGTCGGCGGCGATGTCGAATAGCTCGTACTTCGGCGTCCACTTGGTGCCGGGCGCGGTGCCGGCTGCCTGCACGAGTTTGTACTTCGGCCCGCGGGCCGCGAATGCGCGGTACTTCTCCGGCTCGTCGCCGCGGTGCCACTGGACGAACAGCGTGCGGCCCGGCCAGTTCCCCGGCGTGTTCGCAAGCATTCGGTCGAAGCTGCGGCCGTCGAAGGTGGCGTTTCCCACGAAGCCGCAAGCGGCGAGAACGGTGGGCGTAATGTCGATGTGCGCGAGCGGCGTGTCGATGACGTGCCCGGCCTTCACTTGCGCGGGCCAGCGGATGTAGCACGGCACGCGAATACCGCCCTCGTACACGGTGCCCTTGCGGTTGCGTAAGCCCGCGTTCCACCGCACCCCGCCGGGGCCGTTGTCCGTCAGGAAGATGACGATCGTGTTGTCCCTGAGCTTTCGGTCCTCCAGCGCCTTCATCAGCCGGCCGAAGTTGGTGTCGATATTCTCGATCATGCCGTAGGCGTTGGCGATCTCGGTTGTGTTGAGCTTCGGCCCGGCCCACGGCTGCCCGGTCTTCGGGAACGCGTCCGCGCTCAGGTCGCGCTTCGCGTACTTCGCGGCGAACTCCTCCGGCACCTGATACGGCCCGTGCGGGGCGTTGAACGCGACATACGCGAAGAACGGCTTCTTGCTGTCCGCGGTGACGAACTTCACTGCCGCATCGGTGAACACGTCGGTGCAGTAACCTTTGGTCTTCACCTCCTTGCCGTTCTGCTTCAGGATGGGGTCGAAGTACGCGGTCTTGGGATCGGCCTGGGGCGGGTCGCTTGGCTGCGCGAGGCCGCCGCCCTGGCACCACAGCGTCTCCTGGAAGCCGCGGTCTTCGGGGCGCAGCGGGTAGTTGTCGCCGAGGTGCCACTTGCCGAACAGCCCGGTGCGGTAGCCGGCCGCCGCGAGGTATTCGGGCAGCGTCTTCACGTCGGGGCGCATCAGCGACCGACCGATGAACGTGTCCACGACGCCGGTGCGGTAGTTGTACTGCCCGGTCAGCAGGCTCGCCCGCGTCGGCGAACACACGGGGCACACGTAGAAGTTCTTCAGCCACGCGCTCTGCTTGGCGAAGCGATCGAGCTCCGGCGTCTTGAGTATCGGGTTGCCGTGCGCGCCGAGGTCGCCGAACCCCTGGTCGTCGGTGATGACGACGAGGACGTTGGGCGCGTCGGCGGCCCCGGAGCGGGGGGCGTAAGCCCCCTGTGCAATGCACACGGCGAGGGGAAGGAAGAGGAACCAGCGCATGGGACTCGCTCCTGTGGCCTGGGACGTTGCGTCACCCCGTGTGGGCCTGGGACGCGGGCCTGGGGCGTTGCCCC
>JAYUBA010000524.1:0-1893 GCA_043741075.1 Frigoriglobus sp. | reverse complement strand
ACCAGCGCCAAGCTCCCGCCCTACGTCATCGAAGCCCCAGACATGCTGCTGATCGAAGTGGTCGTGAAGGACCCCAAAACGGGCACCGCCGACCGGCTCCCCACGCAGCCGATTTCGGGGCCGTTCCAGGTGCGGCTCGACGGCACCGTCGGCCTCGGCTTTTGGGAATCCGTCTCGGTCACCGGCTTGACGCTCGAACAGGCGACTGGGGTTATCCGCGCCCAGCTCCTCAAGAACCCGGTGCTCGTTCAAGCCGGCGTGCGCCCCGAAACCCTGACGGTGATCGTGGACATCCTCGCTTACAACAGCAAACGGTACTACCTCATCTCCGACTTCGCGGGCAGAGGCGAACAGGTGTATGCGTTCCCGCTGACGGGGAACGAAACCGTCCTCGACGCCGTCGCCAGCGTGGGCGGCCTCTCGGAGACGGCGAGCCGGGCGAAGGTCTGGGTCGCGCGCCCCGGCCCCAACGGCGGGTCGAACCAGGTGCTGCCGGTCGATTGGAAGGCCATCACGCAGAGCGGAATCACGAAGACGAACTATCAGATCATGCCCGGCGACCGCGTCTACATCAAACACGCAGCGGACTGACCTTCGGGCGACCAACAAACGGAGCGGCCCGGTTCCTCACGACGAGTAACCGGGCCGTAGTTCTTTTCTGCCTGAACACTGAAAACTGAACACCGAACACTGTTAGTACATGTCGTCGTAGCCGGCGGCGGCACCCTTCTTGTCGTCCTTCTTCTGCTCCTCGGCGATCAGGGCGTCGGAGGTGAGCAGCAGCGTGGCCACGCTGGCCGCGTTCTGGAGCGCGCTGCGGACCACCTTCGTCGGGTCGATGATCCCGCGCTTCATCAGGTCGGTGTACTCGCTCGCGCGGGCGTCGTAGCCGAAGTTCTTGTCCGCGTTGGCGAGCACTTCCTTCGCCACCACGTTGCCGTCCTCGCCGGCGTTCTCGACGATCTGCTTGAGCGGGGCGCGGCACGCGCGGACGATGATGTTGTAACCCACCTTCTCGTCGTCCGTCAGGTCGCCGGTGGCCTTCAGGCCGTCGGCGGCGCGGAGCAGGGCGGTGCCGCCGCCGGGCAGGATGCCCTCCTGGTGCGCGGCCTTGGTCGCGTGCATCGCGTCCTCGACCCGCATCTTCTTCTCCTTCACCTCGCTCTCGGTCGCCCCGCCGACGTTGATCTTCGCGACCCCGCCGGACAGCTTCGCGACCCGCTCCTGCAACTTCTCCTTGTCGTAGTCGCTGGTGCTCTTCTCCAGCTCCTTCTGGATGGTCGCGATGCGGCTCTTGATCGCGTCCTTCTTGCCGCCGCCCTCGATCACGGTGGTGTTGTCCTTGTCCACCTTGATCTTCTTCGCCTTGCCGAGTTGGGCCAGCGTGACCGTTTCGAGCTTCAGGCCCAGGTCCTCGAAGATCGCCTCGCCGCCGGTCAGCACGGCGATGTCCTGGAGGACGGCCTTGCGGCGGTCGCCGTAGCCCGGCGCCTTCACCGCGCACACCTTGAACTGGCCCTGCGTCTTGATGACGTTCACGACGAGCGTGGCGAGCGCGTCGCCGTCCACGTCCTCGGCGATGATGAGCAGCGGCTTGCCGGCCTGGACGACCTTCTCCAGGATCGGGAGCATGTCGCGGGCGACGCCGATCTTCTTCTCGTAGATGAGGACGAACGCGTCCTCGAGTTCGCACTCCATCGTCTCGGAGTTGTTGATGAAGTACGGCGACAGGTAGCCGCGGTCGAACTGCATCCCCTCGACGAACTCGTACCCGGTCTCCATCGTCTTCGCTTCTTCGACGGTGATGACGCCGTCCTTGCCCACGCGGTCCATCGCCTCGGCGATGATCTTGCCGATGACCGCGTCGCCGTTGGCCGCCACGGTGGCGACGTT
>JAYUBA010000523.1:0-6428 GCA_043741075.1 Frigoriglobus sp. | reverse complement strand
GGGACAGGTTTGTCCGTCGCGGACGCGCCCGGCTCGTTTGTTGGTTGGTGCGGTATCATCGACGCGTCTGGCCCCGGCTGGGGAGCCGTCACTCCGCTCCGTTCCGCTCCTCGGTCGCCGCTCTTACTTGGCCTGACCTTCCTTGCCGACGGGAACTCGGGCCAACCGCAAGCCGAGGGAGTTGCCCAGGAACGACGGTGGGTTCGTGATACGTTGCGCCGCCCGGCAGTTCCCGGAGACGTGGAACCAGCCGCCGCCCCGGTACACTCGAAGCGAGGCGCCATCGGCCGCTTTTTCGGCGTCCTCGCACCACTCCCAAACGTTTCCATGCATGTCATGCAATCCTAGCGAATTCGCCTCATACGAACCCACCTTGCACGTCCGCTTCAATGCCTTGTCGTTCCCGGTCTCGAAATTCGCCTGATCCGGCAACAACGTGTTCGTCGGCTTCGCGAAGTAAAAGTCGAAGGCGGTGCCCAGTTTGTCCACCGGCCCACCCCGACACGCGTACTCCCACTCCGACTCCTTCGGCAAACGGTACACCCAGCCCGACTCCTTCTCCTTCTTGTTCAGCCGCTCGATGAACACCTGGCAATCGTCCCACAACACCTGCTCCACCGGGAACCGCTTGAGATCCGCGTCCAGGATGTCCTTCACCGCCACGTTACCTCGCTTGAACCCGCTCGGCGTCAGCCCCGTCATCGCCTCCCACTCCGCCTGCGTCACCTCGTACTTGCCCAGGTAGAAATCCTGATCGAACACGACTTTCGTCCCGCCCGGTTGGTTCGCACTACCGCCCAACCACGCCGTCCCCTTCGGCACCTTCACAAACTCCATCCCGAGGGAATTCGTGTACGCCGCCGGGAGCGGGCCGCCCGGCTTGACCGGTCCCGGCTTGTCGCCCGGCGGTCCGCCCTCCTGTGCCTTCGCCTCCGGCTCCTTCTTCTTGCCCATCTGCGAAACGACGACCACGCCCGCGACCGCCGCGAGCAGCACCGCGATGCCCGCCGCGACCAGCATCCCCTTGCCACCGGCCTTCTTCCGCACCGGCTTCGCGGTGTCGGCCGTCGGTTCCGCCTGCGTCGCGTCGTCCACGTCCAGGCCGGCGAACGCGCTCTCCGGCGCGGCCGTGATCTGCATCGGCACGACGATCGGCGGTTGCATCGGCAGCGCGTGAACGACAATGGGAAGCGACTTCGAGAGGTCGGCCGCGGTCGCCATCGGCGGTTCCGCGACGGGCGGTGCCGCCAGTTGCTCCAGGATCGCGCGGAGCCGCTTCACCACCTCCGCGGCCGTCTGCGGGCGGTCGTCGGCCCTTTTCGCGAGCAACTGGTGAATGAGGGCCGCGAGCGCCACCGGTACGTTCGGGTTGAGTTCGCGAACGGACGTCGGCTCGTCGTTGCCCAGCGCCATCATCACGGCCATCACGTTCGGGCCGGCGAACGGGGTCTTCCCCGTACACAGCCGGTACAGCACCGCGCCCAGGCTGAACAGGTCGGTACGGTGATCCACCTTCGCGCCGCGGGCTTGCTCCGGGGACATGTACGCGGGCGTGCCGACCACCGCCCCGCTCTTGGTCAATTCCGCGTCGCTGCCGATGGGCTTGGCGAGGCCGAAGTCCAGGACCTTGATCCGCCCGTTCGGCGCTTCGAGCCACAGGTTCGCGGGCTTGATGTCGCGGTGAACCAGACCGAGCGCGTGCGCCGCCGCCAGTCCGAGGGCGGTCTCGCGGGCGATGCGGATCACGTGCGGCAGGGCCGGCGCGCCCTTGGTCTTCAGGTACTCGTCGAGCGGGTACCCCTGGAGGAGTTGCATCGCGATGTACGGTACCCCGCCCCGCTCGTCGGCCTCGAACACGGTGACGACGTTGTCGTGACTGATCTTGGCCGCGGCCCGCGCCTCGCGCAGGAACCGCTCCTTCGCGTCGGCGTCGGCGGCGAACTCCGGGAGCATCACCTTCAGCGCGAGTTTGCGGTCGAGGCGGGTATCGAGGGCCAGGTACACGGCGCCCATCCCGCCGGCACCGAGTTGCTTCAGCACGCGGTACGGGCCGAGCGTGCCGACCTCGCCGTCCGCGGCCGGGGGGCCGAACCGCGGCGCGTCCGGGGCACCCGTCGACGGAGACGGTGCGGTCTCATCGCGGGCGCTGGCCGCGGACGAGTGCTGATCCCGTGCGGCCGTGGCGGTGCGGATCGGATCGATCGGGTTGGACACGGGCGGCTCCAACAGAAGGTGTAGAAGGTGATGATACGGCGCGGGCGCGACGCCGCCCGACCGCCCTTCAACCATCCGCGCCCTGCGCGCCGTGGTCCAGGGGTTGCGCTGGCTCCACCCCTGGCTATCATCCGGCACCGCTCCGCGGCTGAAAACCACCGACTTCAGCCGACTGCGTAATACCTGAGGGTGCAAACGCAGCGGCGGCCGGGGTGGTTCCCGGCCGCCTTGCGAATGGTCATTTGCTCGTTACTTCAGGCTGTCCGGGTCGTTCTTCCACTTCCCGCCGGTGAGCTTCTCGAACGCGTCGGGCGTGTAGGTCTTCTGCCCGTCCTTGGTCTGCACGACGAACACGAACGGGTTCTCGCCCTTCTGCGGCGGGATGAAGTACCCCTTTTGCGCGTTGTAGTGAAGGTCGCGGTCGAACATCGGGATCGTGAACAGCAGCTTGTCGTTGCGATCAACGACGCGCGAACTTCCGTCACTGAGGAGTGCAATCTGCTTACCGTCGGGGGACCAGTTGCCCTGCTCGGGTCGACCTTCCAGTCGCTTCCCCTTCCCCTCGGCGTTCGTTGTGTCGATGATGAAACAATACGAGCTCGGAGACGAGCAGATCAGCAGGGCATCCCCCTTCGGGGACCAACCGAATGTAGTGATCGCCAGGCCGCCCCCACCAGCAATTCGCTTGTCATCCAGCCAGATGGCATAACCTAAGCTGCCCGAACCGCCGATGGCGTACCGACGCTCGGAATGCCAAGCAACGGCACTCACAGGCCCGACACGGGCGTCGAACTCGCGCACGACTTCGGGTTTCTGCTTGGTCATGTCCCAGACTCGTACCTGTTCGTCGGCGTACCCGACCATGAGTTGTGTCGATTTCGGGTGCCATGCGATCGCGGCGGCCGTGGTTTTGGGCAGCGCCAACTCGAGCGGTTTCCCGATCTTCGTGAGGTCGAAGACGAGTACGGTATTTGCGGAGCAGCCCGCCAACTGGGAGCCGTCCGGGGAGACGCTCGGGTGATGAAGGTATACGTCGATTTCCCGGATGACTTTCCCCGTTTCGATGTCGCGAATGGTCGTGAATTCCGCGTTCGCTTCCGACACAACCAGGTACTTCCCATCCGGCGTCCAGGCCAGTTCGCGATACGCGCCTCGGGTCACCAGTGCTTTCTGGAATTTCCCCGTGGCGGCTTCGTAGAGCCGAATCGTCCCGTCTTCGCTGCCGAGTGCGATGAGGGTGCCCCCCGGTTGGTAGGCAATGGCGTTGACCGGCTTCCGCGCCCCGGTCGTGTCCAGGGTCCACGGCCCTTCGGCGAAATATTTCGCGGGGGTTTTCGTCATCGCGAGGGCGCTGACCGGTTCGCCCGGCGGCGGTGGCGGGGTCACCGGCCCCTCCTTGGGCGGCTTCTTCTCGTCCGGCTGCGGCACTTCCGCCCTCGGCTTGTCCGGGTCTCCCTTCTGCTGGCCGTTGCCCGACAGCCCGTACACGAGGCCCGCGAGGGCCAGGAACCCGGCGGTAATCCCGGCGGCCCACACTCGACGACGCGCCGGCGAACGCCACTGGCGGCGCTGGTGCGCGAACTTCTCGGACGCAACCGCATCGCGTGCCGGTGCGGCCGGATCGTTTCGCACGGGCGACTCGGCTTCGGCGGACGAATTCGTTTCGCCGACCAGCCGGTTCAGCAGTCGCTTCCGAGTTGCGTCCGCTTCGATCCGCTGGATCCGCGCCGCGACCTCTTCGGCGGTCTGCACGCGCGCGGCCGGGTCTTTCGCCAGAAGGTCCGTAGCGAGGGTCACGAGGTCGGCCGGGAGCCACGGGTGCGTGCGGCCGAGCGGGTCCGGGTGGTACTCGGACACGGCCACGAGCGAGTTGATGTAGTGCGGCCGGGCGAACGGGGACACGCCGGAGCAGAGCTCGTGCAGCACGACCCCGAAGCTGAACAGGTCGGCGCGGGCGTCCACCGCGGTGCCCTTGGCCTGCTCCGGGGCCATGTACGCGGCGGTGCCCATCACCTGACCGGGCGCGGTCAGCGGTTCGTTCTCGGGCTGCCGGGCGAGTCCGAAGTCGAGCAACTTCACCCGCCCGGAACCGGCCGTGCGCCACAGGTTCGCGGGCTTGAAGTCGCGGTGAATCACGCCCTTCGAGTGCGCGTAGGCCAGCCCGGCGATCGCCTCGCGGGCGATCCGCAACACGTCGCCCAGGCACCGGCTCGGGTTGTTCTTCATCCAGTGCGCCACGGTCTCGCCCTCCAAGAATTCCATCACCAGGAACGGGGTTTCGCCGTCTTGACCGACCTGGAACACGGTCACGACGTTGTCGTGCGGGGCGGCGGCCAGCGCGCGCGCCTCGCGGAGGAACATGGCGGTGGCCCGCGGGTCCGCGGCCATGCCCGGAAGGATCAGCTTGATCGCGACCCGCCGGTTCAACTTCTCGTCCACGCCCAGGCACACGACGCCCATGCCGCCCTTGCCGAGCACCTTCAGGATGCGGTAGCCGGGCAACCGGCCGATCTCGTCGGAGCCTTGCGGCGGGTGCAAGACCGCTACCAGTTCGGGCGGGCGCTCGAAGGCCGCCACGGGAGACGTGTCCTGGGCCACCGTGCCGTTCGTGTCGGTGCTGGCGGCGCACAGGTCGAGCAAGCGGTTCCGGAGCACGACCGGCACGGACCACGAGCCGCCCGGACCGGACCGCGCCAGCGGCAGAAGCGGGTCGCTCTTGAGCGCGGCCCGCAACCGGTCCTCGCACGTCGGGCACGACGACAGGTGCGTTTCGAGACCGGACGATTCGGCCGCGGGCAGCCGGTCGTCCAGATACCGGTCGATCGCGTCGCCCTGTGGGCACGATGAAACGCGGGGCATGGGAACACCTCTTGGGTGAAGGGGACCCGAACGAGTTGTGATTCCGCCCCAGGTACGCCGGGGCGCGCGGAACCTGTCAGCGATTTCGGAAGAAAGGCGCGCGGCTCAGTCGAGCAGGCCGCGCAGCGAACCCCGCAGCCGGCGGAGGACGCGGGACGTGGAGAGGTACACCGCGTTGGCGGTCACGCCGAGTTCGGCGGCCACCTCCGCGGCCGGGCGGCCGAGAACGCCGTGCTCCCAGCACGCCTTCCACGTGGCCGGCTCGAACTCGGACTTCATCAGATCGACCGCGCGCGCGACCACCTGTTGCCGGTACTCGGCCTCGCCGATGAAATCGGCCGGGTCGTCTCCCGCGGGCGGTTCGGGTAGGTGACTGCCGGCCGGCACGACCGGAGTACGGGCCGCCGCGCGCTTGCGGTCGCGCCACTTGTTCAACAGGATGGTGAACAGCCACCGCCGGAACCCGCCGCCCGGCGCGTACTCGAACGCGGGCAGCTTCTCCACCAGCACGACGAACGCGTCTTGAATCAGGTCGGCCGCGTCGTCCTGGCGGATACCGCGACTCACGGCGTAGCGGAGCAGCATCGGCGAGTAGATGTCCACGAACCGCTGCCACGCCTCCGGTGTCGGCTGGTGGCGGAGTTGATCCAAGAGCGTGACGGACGTAGTACTCATGGGCGGTTCCGATGTGGTCTGACTGTTGTACCACATCACCCGACCGCGCACCAGCCTCGACCGGCCCGCACAACCGGAATCGCCGGCTCCACCCCGGCCACCCGGACCCGAACGCGTAACGGCGGCGGTATCCGAGCTTGGACTTGGCAAGATCGGTCAACGGGGGTAATACGGACCGTCCTGGCGACCGCCAGAACGGCCCCACCGAGGCGCGGCGATGGTCTGGAACGGCCTGATCCTGTTGGTCGCGATCGCGTTTGAAACGCTCGCCACCGGGTTGCTCAAACTGTCCGACGGGATGTCCCGGCTGTGGCCCAGCGTCGGCATGTTGGTCGGGTACGTCGCGTCCCTGTTCCTACTGTCCATCGTGCTGAAAACGCTCCCCGTCGGACCGGTGTACGCCATCTGGTCCGGCCTGGGGACGGCGATCACCGCCCTGGTCGGGTACTGGGCGTTCGGCGACCGGCTGACGCCCGGGGCGTGGCTCGGTCTGGCCTTCATCATCGGGGGCGTCGTCCTGCTCGCGCTGTATCTGCCCCGCGCCGATTAGACGACCCACGAACGCCCTCGGAAGGGAGATCGCGGATGAACGCCCTCGCGCAACCCGGCCCGGTCGCCGCGCCCCCGGCCGTCGGTCCGGAGTTCGAGTTCGTGGACGAAGTGCCGTGGGACGAACTGGG
>JAYUBA010000522.1:0-1896 GCA_043741075.1 Frigoriglobus sp. | reverse complement strand
TGGTGCTCGACCCGGCGAAGATGACCCGCGATCGCGAGGACGTGGAGTCGGCGCTGAAGAAGTATTGCGCCATGAACCGGCTCGCGATGCATGTGGTGAAGCCGGGCGGCGTGCTGCTGACGTGTTCCTGTACGGGTCTGGTGGGCGAAGCGGACTTTCTGGAGTCGATCCGCCGCGCCGCGTGGCAGGCGCAGCGGACGGTTCAGGTGTTCAAGGTGACCGGGGCCGGCGGGGACCACCCGTTCCTGCTGCACGTGCCCGAAGGCCGCTACCTGAAAGCGGTGTTCTGCCGCGTCGAGTGACCGGTGTGGTACAATTCCCTCCGATCGCCCCTCACCTCTCCCGGAGCGATGTCATGTCCACCTCTCCCGACCGGCGCGCGTTCCTCCAGTCGTCCGCCGCGGCCGGCGGCCTCGCGTTCCTGTCCGGCCTGCCCGCGGTGTCCGCCGCCGACGCGAAGGCCGACCCGGACCTCGTCCGCCTCGAACCGGAGATCGAGCCGCTCGTCCGGCTAATCGAAGACACCCCGCGCGCGAAACTCCTCGAAGAGATCGCTTCGCGGCTCAAGAAGGGGCTGTCGTACCGCGAGGTGCTGTCTGGGTTGCTGCTCGCCGGGGTGCGGAACGTGCAACCGCGGCCGAGCGTCGGGTTCAAGTTCCACGCGGTGCTGGTGGTGAACTCGGCGCACCAGGCGGCGCTGGCCGGGCCGGACAACGAGCGGTGGCTCCCGATCTTCTGGGCGCTGGACAACTTCAAGTCGGCCCAGGCCACGAACCTGAAGGAGAGCGGGTGGCGGATGAAGCCGGTGGCCGACGCGAAGGTGCCGTCGCCGCTGAAAGCGCGCGAGGCGTTCACCGCCGCGATGGACAACTGGGACGTGGACGCGGCCGACGCGGCGGTCGCGGGGCTGGCGCGCACGGCGACCGCGGGCGAACTGTTCGACCTGTTCGCGAAGTACGGCAGCCGCGACTTCCGCGACATCGGCCACAAGATCATCTACGTGGCGAACGCGTTCCGCACGCTCGACGTGATCGGCTGGCGGCACGCGGAGCCGGTGCTGCGGTCGCTGGCGTTCGCGCTGCTCAAGCACGACGGCAAGAACCCGGCGAAGGACGACCTCGAACCGGACCGGCCGGGGCGAAAGAACGCGGAACGTGTCGCCAAGCCGTCCCCCAAACCGGCCAGCCCGCGGTTCGAGGGTGACAAGCCCAACTCCGGAGCAACGAAGGAAGTTCTGAAAGCGCTACGCACCGCGACCGCCGACGAGATGGGCGCGGACACGGCGCACTACATCGAGGCCCGCGGCTCGTCGCGGCACGTCTGGGACGGGCTGTTCCTCGGCGCCGGTGAACTGCTGATGCGCCAGCCGGGCATCGTCGGGCTGCACACGCTCACCACGCTCAACGCGCTTCACTACTGCGCCCGCACCACCGGCGACGCATACCTTCGCTCCTTCCTTCTGCTGCAAGCGGCGTCCTTCCTGCCGATGTTCCGCGACGCGATGAAGGCGCGGGGCAAGGTGGGCGACGCGAAGATCGACGAACTCGCAGTCCGCGAGGAGGACAAGGAGTTCACGGTGGGCGACGTGTACGCGGAACTGTCGCGCAGTAAGGAGACGGCCGCGAAGACGGCGCTGACGGTGCTGAAGGGCGACCGGAACAAGGTGAAGGAACTGATCGACGAGGGCCGGCGGCTGATCTTCCTGAAGGGCACCGACGCGCACGACTACAAGTTCAGCACGGCGGTGACGGAGGACGCGTCGTTCATCGCGCCGGCGTGGCGGGACCGGTTCCTGGCGGCGAGCGTGTTCTGGCTGAAGGGGACCGACGCGCCCGATTCGCCACTGGTCAAGCGGACCCGCGCGGCGCTCGCGTGAGGGGGTGCTTGTGGGGTGGG
>JAYUBA010000521.1:0-6444 GCA_043741075.1 Frigoriglobus sp. | reverse complement strand
GTTGTTGAAGTCGTGGGCCACCCCGCCCGCGAGTTGGCCGACCGCCTCCATCTTGCGGGCCTGGACCAGTTGGCTTTCGAGGCGCTGCCGCTCCTTCATCTGCCGGTCGAGTGCCGCGTTGGCCGACACCAGTTCCGCCCCGTCGCGTTCGAGTTGGTCGCGGGCCTCGCGCTCCCGCCGTGCGATCCGCTCCAGCGTCGCCAGTACGACCCCGACCGCGACGACGAGAACCATGTTCACCAGGAAGAAGTTCATCGTGGTGACGACCCACGCCACCGGATCGGTGGGGTGCCCGTTCACGGCCATCGCGGGCGACCCGTGCCCGGCCAGGCCGATGACCAGCAGCGACACGGCGTTCAGCACGACCGCGAGCACGCCCACGCGGACGCCCAGGAGCAGGGCCGCAATGAGGGAGAAGCCGAACAGGTAGATCTGGGAGATCGGCCCAATTTCGATCAACAGTGCGACGCCCAGAGCGTACAACACGAGCGAGAACGCCACGGACCGGAAACGGTAGCCCGGCGAACGCGTGCGGTGGAGCGCAAGAACCGTCACGATCGCGACGGAGTCGACGACGGCGACCACCCATTTCTCGGACTGGACCGCGAGGGCCACGCTGGGGACGTACACGATCGCACCCAGGACGGCGCACACCCTCAGCCCCAGTTCGAGCACGTTCGCTCGCCACGTCTCGGCGTGCGGTTCGCCGACGAGCGCCTCGAACGACAGCTTCTCCAGAAGGCGACGCAATCGACCCGGCGACGGGCACTGGTCCACCGACATGACGCTTCTCGTATGAGTTGTCCGGCGGGAAACTCGTGTACCGTCCCGGCCACTCGTCCGCAAAAGCGGCCCCCGAAAGCACTGCCCTGTCGAACCGCCAAGCGGACGGTGGCGAAGGGGAACCGCGGACGTGGTGGATCAACCGTAGGTCACGGTCGGGCGGCGAGTCGACGCTCCGGTCGCCACGCGACGACCAGGATCACTTCTTGCCGTCGCCGAGGAGCTTGAGCACCTCGGCCGCGACCTGCTCGCCCATCGCGGCCGAGCCCTTCGCGTTGAGGTGGACGCCGTCGCTGGAGAACCAGTCGGGCTTCTCGATCACGAGGGCGAACAGGTCGTCGGTCGCGATCCTCTCTTTCGCCATCACCTCGGCCGCGGACTTGTTCCGGGCCTTCACGCGATCGGTCTTCGGGTCGAGTTGCTCCACCTTGCCCGACACCCGCACCGGGGTCGTGCTGGCCCACACGAGTTTGGCTCCGGGTGCGCTCTTGCGGATCGTCGCGACGAGGTCGGGAATGGCTTTGGCGTACTCGTCCTCGGTGTACCCCCAGCCGTGCATCCCGTTGTTGAAGTGAACCACGTCGAACGTCGCCTGGCCGAGCACCAGCTTCACCTCGTCGAGCAGGCCGGGGTCGCCCAGGCTCTTGCTCGTCGCCAGCCGGCACACGATCGCCTTGCCCGTGAGCCTGTCCTCGACCGTCTTGTAGTAGGCCCGCGTGATCGAGTCGCCGATCAGGAGCACGCGGGGCCGGTCCTTGACGCCGTTGCCCGGCACCCACACGTCGAGCCACTCGATGCTTTCCCGCACCACCCGCGGCGGGTCCGCGGCCGGAGCCGAAGGGGCAGCGAGCAGGGATACGAGGAGGGTCACGACGGCTAAACGGGACATGGCAAGCTCCAGGGAGATGGCGCATTCTCGCACCGTGGCGACGAGCCGTCGAGGGCCGAATTTACACCGTGTTGTCGGGGCGTAAGGGCGGTCACGCGGGTTTGTGGATCGCAAGCGCGGGGATGACTCGTGTGACACGGTCCCACAGGAGTTCCACGAGTTCGGGGTCCATGTAGGCGTAGTCGTCGGGCACGTCGAGGCACACGACCCGCTTGCCCCGGAGCGCGTTCGGGAAGAGTTTGGCGAGCTTCGAGCGGTGTGCCGGCTCCATGACGAGGATCACGTCGGCCCGTTCGATCAACTCGGGCGCGACCGGGTTGTCGGCGTCGGGGGCGACGCCCGCGGATTCGGCCTCCACCCCCGGCACGGCGGCAAAGACCCGCTCCGCGGTCGGGCTGCGGAGCCGGTTGCGGGCGCAGACGAACAGCAACCGCATGACATCTACCTTCCGAGGGCGTCGCGCTCTACGTGCCCGAAGCGGACAAGCAGGACGTCGGTCGAAGCGAACCTCATTAGTGGTAATGAGATTGGCGATCGGGAAACCGGCCTACGCTTCCCGAAGGAAGTGCAGCGGTGGCAGGACGAGAGCCGCATCCGCTTGGACGTCGTGGGCGACGATCTCGTTTCTGACGTACTGTCGCCGGAACGGGTGGAACGGGCGGAACGACTCGCCGGGACCGAGGAACCCCTTCCGGCGGGCGACCAGATCGTCGTGGACCCCAAGAAGGACTAGCGCTGCGCGGACGGCGCGGCTACTCGGGGAGGTTGTCTGGGGGAGCCCCCCCGGCTCTGCGGGGAGGGCGACTCAACCGAACTATGTTCATACAGGAAAGTGGTTTCCTTATGGGCGCGACGTTTTCTTCGACGTAGGCCGTGCTGCATTGCGCGACGGGAGAAAAGTGGCGTAAATCGCATGTGAGGGCTGTAACCAGACCCACACTTCCGCGACAGGCGTCCGCGCAGGTTTTGTTCACCAGTTTGAAGGCGATCTACGCTGTCCCTCAGCGCGACGCTTCAACGCCCCGGCCGAGGATGACCCGGTCAGGCCCGCGTGGCGGCGACGACCACCTTGACGTCGTCCGGGCTCGTCGTCGCCCCCTGGGACTTGAGCACCTTCATGGCGACCCCCATCGCCTGGCCGTCGCTCTTCGCGGCCCGGATCTCGTCCCGGTGGGCGGTCAGGGCGGCGGCGATCGCCTCCCGGTCCCACGCCTTCGGGAGCAGCGACTCCAGCAGGGCGAGTTCCACTTCCTGCGGGGCCGTGTCCCGCCCGCCCTTCCGGGCCAACGGGATCGTCTCCTGGAGCCCGGCGACCGCCTTCCGAACGACCGCCAGGACGACCTCGTCGGACACCTCCCCCGTGCGGCGGACGGCCTCCATTTTGGCCTCGCCCAGAACGGTGCGAAGGGTGTCGCGGGTCGCGTTGTCCCCGCTCTTCATGGCGGTGGTGACGCGGGCCTGGAGGTCGTCTTGAAGGCTCACGGGGATCTCCGATTAGTCTGGTCGGTCGGAACACATCACCAGACCTTAACATACTCGTCATCGGTGCCGGTTTCGCCGAATCGGCCGTCCGCTTGAAAAGTGCTTCCCGACGAGTTTCCGATGAGGACGGCCGCAGCCCCTTTGTCTCATGACCGCGCAGAGAAACTGGGCCGGGCTGCGACTTCTGGATTCGCGGGTGCCCACACGGAGCCCCCAGCCGTCGAACGCCCGTACCGTCACGGCGAACCACTGTCGGCACATCTGCCACCTACCAGTTGTGCGAAATATGGGGCCACAAGCGGCGACGTTGGTCGATGCGGACCTCATTAGTGGTAATGAGATTGGCGATTGGGAATCCGGCCCCGCTTCACGGACGTGCCGAAGCGGTGGCAGGACGAGAGCCGAGTGACGGGAGCGGGTCCGCGTCCCCATCGTCCGCGAAGCGCGAGTCGCGAGCGACTCCCGTTCGAGCCTCTGTGGCGGCGTACTCGGCCCGGTCGGCCAGGACATCCTTCTGGAAGTCGTACGGCGGGGCGGGGCGGGGGCGCAGTCGCTGTGGTTTCATTACCACTTTTGAGATCATGCCGGTCCGCCCGCCCGGCTCACCCGCCCGACCGGACCGGGACGCATCGACACCACCTCTGTCGTTTGATAGGCTCATTGCTGTCTCCTGAACCGCCGGTCGAGTCGCTATCGCCAAAATAGCTCGGCCGGCGGTTCCCTTTTGTGGTTCAGTACCGTCAAGGACTGTGGCGAATTTGAGGTTTTTAGTCAATGCCGCGAGGCATCGACCAGCGTGTGCCGCACGCCCGTTGAAACTGGAATGCTCACCCAGCCGGTACACCAGGTCCAGCGAAGAGTTCGGCAAGTGGATACGAAACGACCAAGACCGCAGTGCGGATCGTGGCGTCCCGCATCTTTGATGCGGAGCCGTTCACCGAACTTCGCACGTGTGACTTGCCCGATCGTCGTCTACCCGGCCCAAGTGAAGGTTGGGAAGTGCGTGATGCCGTCGGCGGAGGTGGTGTATTCGGGTTATCATGCGGTATGCTGGGTGGATTATGAACGAAATGACTGCCATCCTGAACGCCATCGGAGCGGGTGACCCCAGGGCCGCGGCCCGGTTGCTGCCCCTCGTTTACGACGAACTGCGCCGACTCGCTGCGGCCCGAATGGCGAACGAGCAACCCGGCCACACCCTCGACGCCACGTCGCTGGTGCACGAGGCGTACCTGCGGCTGATCGGCGACCAGCGGTTCGAGAACCGCCGCCACTTCTTCGCCGCCGCGGCCGAGGCCATGCGTCGTATCCTCGTGGAGTCCGCCCGCGGCCGAGCCGCCCTCAAACGCGGAGGCGGGGCCGAACGCGAGGCCCTCGACCTCCTGACGATCGCGGCCCCCGGCGGGGACGAACAACTCCTCAGCGTTCACAACGCTCTGGACGACCTCACACGGGCCGACCCCGAGGCTGCGACCCTCGTCAAACTGCGGTTCTTCGGCGGCATGACCATGGACGAGGTCGCCGCCGCCTTGGAGATCTCGGTCCGCTCGGCCCACGACGTCTGGGTGTACGCCCGCTCCTGGCTCCGCACCAGGCTGCGCGACGACTGAAATTGGTTCATGAAAATTCTTTGCCGACTCCGGGTGTGTTTTGCGCATGACTATTCGGAGAGAACCGGACACCCCTGGAGCCCGCGATGACCGAACGCGAACTCTTCGTCGCCGCCCTGCACCTAAGCGGGACCGCACGCCTCGCCTTCCTCGAACAAGCCTGCGGCGACGACAGCCCGCTCCGCGAGCGGATCGAGTCCCTGCTGCACGAGTACGAACGCCTGGGTAGCTTCCTCGAACCCGCAGCCGCGGGGGGCGATGCCACGGCCTCGTTCCCGGCCGGACCGGAACCCGATCCCGAGGTAACGACTGATCTGCCCGGTGAAAACCTCGGCACGGTTGTCGCGGGCAAGTACAAGTTGATCGAACGGATCGGCGAAGGCGGCATGGGCACCGTTTGGATGGCGCAGCAGTCAGAACCCGTCAAGCGGTTCGTCGCGGTCAAACTCATCAAGACGGGCATGGACTCGAAGGGGGTGCTGGCCCGGTTCGAGGCCGAGCGCCAGGCCCTGGCGGTGATGGACCACCCGAACATCGCCAAGATCCTCGACGGCGGCGTGACCGAGACGGGTGCGCCTTTCTTCGTCATGGAACTGGTCAAGGGGGTGCCGATCACCGAGTTCTGCGACGCCCGCAAGCTGACCCCGAAACAGCGGCTCGAACTGTTCGTCCCCGTGTGCCAGGCGATCCAACACGCCCACCAGAAGGGCATCATCCACCGGGACATCAAGCCCTCGAACGTACTGATCGCCCTGTACGACGATAAGCCGGTCCCCAAGGTCATCGACTTCGGCATCGCGAAAGCCACGGGCCAGGCGCTGACGGACAACTCGTACCACACCGCGTTCGGCGGCATCGTCGGCACGCCAGAGTACATGAGCCCGGAGCAGGCGAACCTCAACAACCTCGACGTGGACACGCGCAGCGACGTGTACTCGCTCGGGGTGCTGCTCTACGAACTGCTCGCCGGGAGCCCGCCGTTCCGCAGCGCCGATCTGAAGAAGGCGGGGATGTTGGAGATGCTCCGCGTGGTTCGTGAAGAGGAACCGCCCAAGCCGAGCACCAAGTTGAGCACGGCGAACGCCCTCCCGAGCATCTCGGCCAATCGGGGCACGGAGCCGAAGAAGCTGACAGGGCTCTTGCGGAACGAACTCGACTGGATCGTGATGAAGGCGCTGGAGAAGGACCGGGCACGGCGGTACGAATCGGCCAACGGGTTCGCCGCCGACGTTCTGCGGTATCTGACCGGCGAAGCGGTCCAGGCCCATCCGCCCTCCGCGGGCTACCGGCTACGCAAGTTCGTCCGCCGGCACAAGGGCCGCGTCGCGGCGACGGCGGCGTTCCTGATGCTGCTGCTCGCGGCAGTGGGCGTGAGTAGCTTGCTGGCGGTGCAGGCGAAGCGGGCCGAGGCGATGGCGGAGGAGAAGCGAATCGAAGCCGAGGCCAATGCGACAGAAGCCAAGGCAAACGCAGCGCTAGCGAATGCGAATGAAGACACCTGGGCGAAGGTGTATGGACAATTTCATGAGGCAGTTGTTTCTGCCGAGATTCGCAGTCTCGGTTTGCAAATCGATCTCGATCTTGCCGAATTGCGGGCGAACTCTCGAATCGGGTTGTTGCGCCTTGCCCGCCCGTTGAAGGAGAAGGTGACCTACCACACGTTCAGTCCGCCGAATTTTA